>JAAYUW010000068.1 GCA_012517545.1 Exilispira sp. | reverse complement strand
ATAATTAACAAGTGAACTTGATTTGTTTATCCCGTCTATCTCTGAAGAAACTCTTGAAAGCTTTTGAACAATATTAAGTCTGAATTCAGGATCAAATAGTTGCTCTACTCTTTTTTCCATCTCTTTGACATTGCATTTGCCCTGTAAAAGCTCTGGTGCTATCTCTTCACCGGCAAGTATGTTGCTCATCCCAACATGATTTGTTTTGACCATAAGTTTTCCGATAAAAAAGGTTAATGCTGAAACCTTATAACAGATAATATGTGGAATGTTCAAAAGTAAAGCCTCTAAAGTTGCACTACCTGAAGCCATCAATGCAAATCTGGCATTTTTATAGAGTGAATAGTAACATTTATCAAGCATCATTACATGTTTTCTACCACCAACCATTTCCCTTATATAAGGTTCAAACTGCATATTTGCAACCGGAAGATAAGCTGATATGGAGTATTTTTTATATATATAATCAGCAACTTCAAGAAACATGGGTAAAAGAGTACTTATCTCCTGCATTCTTGATCCAGGTAACATAAAATAATAGGAATCGTAGTATGCATTTTCAGGCGGTTTCTCCTGTAATTTCTCCTCTAAATACTCCTTATCAAAAAAAGGATGCCCAAAAAAATATACTTTCTCTGTAAATTTAAGGTACTCCTGATAATCGGCAAAAAATGGAATAAGAAAATAGTCTATCGATTTAACAATCTTCTTAGCGTTAAATTTACCCCATATGGATATAGGTGGAGGAAAATAGTAAACAGTAGGAATGTTAAGTTTTTTAAGTCTCTTTCCAAGCTCAAGGTTGAAGCCCTGATTGTCTATAAGTATACAGAGAGCTGGTCTATTTTCTTCTTTTTTAAGATATTCAATAAAGTTTCGCATTATGGAATAATGATCAAAAATATAGGGAATGGATTCAATAAAACCAACCGAGGATCTATGAGTAAAATCATGAATTATTTTAACTGAAGCATCTTCAAGGAATCTTCCACCAAAACCGTAAAATTCGATAGATGGATCTAATTTCTTAATCTGACTTACAAGGAGTGAACCCTGTAAATCTCCAGATACTTCACCTGCAGATATGAAAATACGCTTATTCATATAAATTGCCTTCAAGTTTATTCTCTAACTTTCAAATGTCGACTGTTGTACTTTCGACGGTCATATAGTCAAGTTTATGCCCGAACTTTCGACTTTAACTTTAGACTGTTATATAAAAAGCTTAATGTTTTTACATAACTCACCTACAATTTATAAGAAATTAAAAAAAAAGATAGATATTTTAGCAAAATGAGCTCATTGCTTATAACCAAACTTTCTAAGCAGTACTTTTCTATTTGTTTGATCTTCTTCCCCTTCAACCTTTAAAGGTGTCTGGCCATCTATTATCCCGAGAACACCGCGTCCCTGCTCTGTCTGCACCACTATAACCGTTACAGGATTTGCTGATGCACCAAAAACATTACAGACTTCAGAAACATTTTTCACAGCATTTAAAACCTGTATGGGAAAAACATCTTTCAATACAATGCAAAAAAAATGACCCGCTCCGACAAGTTTGCAATTTTCTATAGCATCATTTTCTGCATCTTTATTTGTCCCTGTATGCCTTATCATTCTATCAGAAGAGGCCTCATTGAAGGCAACACCAAAATTGGCAGAAGGAACAACATTAACGATCGCTTCGTACAGATCTTCAACACTTTTTATAAAATGAGTCTGTCCCAAAATAATATTATCATCCTCAGCTTTTTTAATCTTAACCTCAATAAAATCCATGTTTCCCTCCTGTTGATTTTTTTATATTCCCGCTAATTTTTTAAAAAAAACAAAACGCAATTTCGAATATCTTCTAGTTTTCTATTATTTTTCATTAATTTTATAAGTTTTTTAGTTTTTTTAAGTGAGATGCTTGAGTTAGATTAACTAAAAGATTAATAAAGCAAAACTATTCATATAATACCCTTATATTTTTTATCAGAATCTCGGGTGTATTTCCATTAATTACCGAAATAATTTTACCAAAAATTTCTATTTGCTGTTTCACAAAGAGAGGAAAACTATTTGGGAGTTTGCAGATAGCTATCCCATCAATATAGATTGGATTTTTTGAGTAAACCATTATGGAAAATGTCAGCTCATCCTTCAGCTCGAAAACGAGTCCTTTCCATTGAACAAAGAGATTAGAATATAGAAGTGGATTCTGGATTACTTCGTTGAAGATAGGATTAAAACTAAGTTTATTAAAAAGAGGTTCGGACAGTAAAAGGCTGAGATTTTCACATTTTCTTTTGTATTTTTCGTCGGCATTTGAGTAAATTATCTTATTAAAAATAAATAGTGCATTGTTATAATCCTGAACTGAAAGGTATTTCTTCCCTTTCTCCAGGTCCTTTTCTATAGCTTTTTTATTTTCATAAAGGTATATACTCTCAATATTGCCTTTCAAAACAGTGTTATTGTTTGTTCTGCTTTCAATGACTTCTTTAGCTGTTTCAATATTTGATTTTGCAGGATTTTCAAGATTATCGTTTTTCTGAAAAACCACTATAAATAAGCAACCTGATAAAATTACTATAATGCTGAGGACAACAAATACTAATCTCCTGTTTTTACCAGAAGAATGGTTCTTGATTAATTTTTTTTCAGATCTTTTATTGGACAGGGGTTTTAGCCTTTTAAAAGCCGTTAAAAACACAGGGGGCTTTGCATATACTGAAGGTAGAGGTGGGCAGGCGTTTTTGTACTTTAAAAAAGTGATAAAGGCCTTGTTATCTTTTGATTTTTTGAGATCCAGTAAGAGATAATTCGCCGTTGGGTCTCCATCTTTTGCAAGTTTTATCCAGTCATTCACAGCCTTATCAATAAAACCCATCTTAGCATAGCAAAAGGCTCTTAAAAGCTGATACTCTTTCGAGTTTATCGATAGATACTGCCTGTAAAGCTTTAGGGCCTTTTCATACTCATTTAGCTCTATAAGGGAGTAGCCATAATAGTATATTATCTGCTCATCTGTTACATTGTTTTTTATCAAGGATTGAAAGATCATATTGGCTCGGGCAAATTGCTTTTGCTGAACCAACTTTATAGCCTGAATATATAAGGATTTTGAATCTATCTCCATCCTGAACCTTTTATTTTTCTTTTTTAATATGCTGCTTTCAATTAATAAATGGCTGATTTGCAATAAATAATTGATTTTAAACAAATGCCTGCTTGTTTAATAAAAAACGAAATTAATAAACTTAGAAAATATTCCTTTATTTAATTAATAAAAAGTCTTGGTGGGATATTCCTTAATCTTAAATCCACCAAATCCTTAGAAAATATTCCCTTATTTAATTGATAAAAAGAGAAGTTTAAATTTACCAAATAGATAAAAAAAGTTTGATACTGCAAAAAAAATAAATTTTCTTCTTCTTTTTTTTTAGTTCCAACCATAAAAACCTTTTCAAGGCATTTTAATTGCTTTCAAATATGATATAAAATTTAGCCTGAATTAATATGCTATATCAGGAATGTCAATTATCATTAATAAAAAGTTTTTTTTAAATTAGTCAATGAAAGAATCTGATTATAAAAATATTACTTTAATGTTTAAAAGTATGCATTAACCGGAAGTCCCCTATTTATAAATGCTTCTAACATCATTACAATAAAAACATGCATTAAATAAATAAACTATAAATCATAGCATGAATAAGAATTGAATAATTAATAAAACAGGTATTAAAGATTTTACACTCTCAAAGCAAAATTTTTAAAGAAAATTTAATAAGCTGAGAATTTATCATTAAATAAAATAATCTTATGAATAAATGAATCTAAATCAATTTTGAATTAAAAATAATAGTAAAATTTAAATAGATGCTCTTTCAACATAAGAACCATCACGGGTATCTATCTTCAAGACATCT
>JAAYUW010000067.1 GCA_012517545.1 Exilispira sp. | reverse complement strand
TAGCTTTTATTTTAAATTTGTCAAGTAATATTTTCTAATATTTTAAAATTTTTTTGAAAAAATTTAAATTTATACTTGATGTTTTTTTCATATTAATTCAGGCTTTAAACCTTTCTTTTATTTTTAATAATAATATGAAAAGAATATTCTGGTAGAGTTTATTTCTTAACTTTAGACCTTGGACTTTCGTTTTTTAGCTTTTTTATACCCCTTAACTTTCTTCTTTTCCCGGACTTTTTACTTTCAATTCTGGACTGTAATACCCATATAAAAAAGCGAAGAACTTGATCTATTAATCGATTTTTTACTTTTTATCTTTTATCTTGTATCTTTATCTTTTCTATAATTTTGCAATTTCAACGCTGAACTGAAATAGATTCAAGTTTTTTTGATGACTTTGAACTTTAGCCTTTGGACTGTTGTATAGATAAAAAATTAAAGAGAAGAAATAGCATTAATGCAATTCAAAAAATTTATACAAACAATTTTATTTTACCGTATTTTACCAATAGCTTTATTTTATAGAATAGACTAACATTTATTTATAAAATAGTAATAACGTATTGTTTTTTTTCAACATTATTATCAATTCTTGCGTTTTATTTTGTTTTTAAATCTAACTTTTATAGTAGAAATAATCTCCTGTAACTCCTCTACTTTTAAAATTCGTATGAATACCAGCAGGGTCATAAAAAATAATAAAGATAGTCCAGCAACTTCTATAAGAAAAAGTAAAAAATTGGCTGAAAAAGATGTTTTGACGATCTTCAAAACATTTTTATTGAAAAGGTAAAATGGAACTGAAATAGCAAAAGAAGAGATCAATAGCTTTATTGCAGTGACAAAAGTCTTTTTATCTATTGAAATTTTTAGAAAAATTACCAGAAGAAGATAGAACAATATGAACTGAGTCACTGTATTAAGCGTATTTGCAGCTGCTATACCATTAAGTCCATATACTGGAGTTAAAAGGTTTATATATAAAAAGAATAGAACAATAGAAGCCAGTGAAACCATAACCTGTGATTTCCATATTTTATGCGCATAAAAAAGTGATGATGCCATGTTTGTAAGTGTTATAAATATCATCCCCGGCATATAGATTGCAAATATTGTTGATGTTGTCATTATGCTATTGTAACTGAACTGACCATGATAAAATAGGATGGAAGTTATCTGAGAGCTAAAAGTTATCATATAAGCAGATATTGGTATTGTTATAAGAAGTGAAAGATTAAAAGCCTTTTGAAAGGTTGATTTGATGAGATTTTTATCATCACTTTGAACTATTTCTGAAAAAGAAGGCAAAAATACCTGTATCATTGAAACAGAAAAAAGCCCTATAGGGAGTTGATATAGCCTCTGTGCAACATAATGGTAAGTTTGACCACCATCAAACATTGAAAGGTAGTAAGTCGAGATAAATATATTTATTTGATAGATTCCCGAAGTTATTATCGAGGGTCCCATGAGTTTAAAGACTTCTTTAATATTTTTAAAGTTTTTGGACCAGCGAATTGTAAATCTAAGACCATATTTTATAGAATAAAAGAGAATAAAAGCCAGCTGAAAAAACCCTCCAAGAATTACAGCATAGATAAAAAGCTCAAGCGTTATCTTTTTTAAGAGAACAAAGATCACAAGGACAATTATAAATACTATGTTAAAAATAGCCTGAGAAACTGAAGGAATAAAAAACTTAAATATAGCATTCATGGAAGCACTAAAAAATGATACCAGAGATATAAAGAAAAGGTATGTGAATAAAAATCGCGTTAGATAAACTGTGCTTGTGACTTTTGCTTCGGAAAATTTTTCAAAACCAGATACTAAAAAAGGCATAAAATATGGGACAAGAAAGATCAGTGCAACCACAGTAATAGTCAAAATAACGAGATAAATGGTAAAAAATTCACTTTGAAACTGTTGCCTCTCCTCTTCATTCTTTATCCCTTTTAAAACAGGGATATATGAGTTTGCCATGGCTCCTTCCGCAAAGATTGAGCGAAATGTATTTGGAACCTTAAAGGCTGCATTGAATATATCCTGAACTGATGGTTTAAAAAAATGTGTAACCATAGTATCACGTAAAAGTCCAAAGATCCTTGATAAAAATATACCGGATGAAGATTTGAAAATATGCGATGAAACCTTTTTTGTACTCATTTAACCCCTTAATTTTAACAGTAAATTTGACTTTTTAAATAAGAAAATAGAAAGAGGTAAAAATTGTCTATCAAAGCATGAAACTCACTGACATAAAAGATATTTTTAGTCTTTCAACTTTATCGTCTCTGATTCATAAATGACCTTGTTGTCAAAATAAATTCTTATATATGCGTTTTTTGATATCTCACTTAATGAATATGAATATATAAAATGCTTTCCCTGATTTTGATCAAGAACTTCTTCAATTTCAATATTGCTCAGGCTTTCATACTCTTTGTTATCTACACCTACAAGAACTACTTTTAGCCTCTGTGATGAAAAATTTCTCATATCACCTTTATTTAAGATATAAACATCAACAAAGAAGTTACTCTCTGTTATTTCATGTGAGACTTTAAAAAGGTACTGGTCGGCCATCAATTCTTTGTTTTCCAGATTTTCCATAGCGGGCTTATAAACTAAAAATATAACGAGAAGTAAAAAAGTAAGATTTCCAAGGGTTAACATTATATTCCACTTTCTTGGAGTCTTTTTCTTTACTTTATTTGATCTTCTATCTTCTGGTTTTATAAAATAATTAAAATGATCCCCCATAAATCTCTCTTACCGTTTAGTTATTTCGATATTCTAATCTGGAAAAAACTTCATCTAAAAGTTCTATAAGATCTTCGGATTTTATACTATACGATGAAATTTTTTTGCTTTTAATTAAAAAAGCCAACTGATCCTGCATGATCAAAGTTAAAGCTCCACTTTGCTTTATAGTGAGATTTGCAAGAAAACCAGAAAGCAAACCAGCTATAAAATCCCCTGTTCCAGCCTTTGCATATCCGTCAAAACATCCTTCATTAATATAAACATCCTCTTTACAAACAAATGCGGATATATAATCTTTCAATAAAATAGAGCAGTCTGGAGTATTTTCCACTATGCTAATGCATTTTTCAATATTGCACTTTTCGTTTGAGCTTCGCGGAAGATCATGATTTTTTAAGAAAGAATCATATATTCTCGAAAATTCAGCGATATGTGGAGTAAATATAAAAGAGGAATTTGATAATCTATTAATACTCTGAAATTTTTCAAAATTATTTGCGATTATGTTTAAACCATCACCATCAATAACAGTTTTAATCCTGTTTTTAAAAAGGAACTCCAGAATTTCAAAAAATAGGTCATCTTTTAATCCAAATCCACTTCCTATTAGCGCTGAAATATTTTCATTTTTACCTTTAAATGAATCCAATAGAGTTTTATAAAGATCTTCAAGTCTTTTAATATTATAGCCTATAGTAATGATATTTGGGTATCTTGCTTTAAGTTCAAGTTCATACTCTTCTGGTAAAACAATATAAATATAACCAATACCTGTTTTAAACGCTGTTAATGCTGCTAATATTGCAGCACCAAGGGTCCCCAGGCTGTTCGCAAAAACATATGTTTTGCCAAAATTACCCTTATTTGTGAAAAACTCCCTCTTACACAATATCTTAAAAGCATCATTCATCTCCAGAAGATAAAAATTTATAGCCTGTTTTTGAGGTAAATTAATTTGATTTTCAAATGGAAGGTCAATATCAAGTTTTACATATGTTTTTGAATATTTCCTTAGCTCAGATAAAAAGAATTCTTGTTTCAACTCTCCTAACATAAGAGTTACATCAGACGATAAGATTTTTTCACTTTTAAGACATAGTCCGGAAGGCAAATCCACTGAAATAATAAAAGCATCGTTTTTAATGTTGCTTTCTATAGTTGTTAACTTTTCAGTAAAACTTTCTGACAAAGGTGCCTTTAAACCTATACCAGTAATGCAATCGATAATAAAGGGAGATTCAAAAACTTTTATAAATCTATCTTCAACTTTTTCTTCAAATTTGAAAAAATTCACATTTTCAAGTTTAAGATTTCTTAAAAGATGTTCCTGATATTTTCTTTCATCTGTCTTTGCATCATTTAAAAGCAAAATATTTACTTCAACCTTATTTTTCAATCTTAATGCAATTTTTCTTGCTATTGCAATGCCATCTGCACCATTGTTTGAACTTCCTATTAAAAAAGCAATGCTTTTATTGGTCAAAAAAGATTCAATCGCTTTTTCAAGTTTAGTTTTAATAGCTTCCTGCATCCATAAGGGTTTTACATCGGCAATGTTTCCATCAAGCAAATTTAAAATAAAATTACAACAACTATTTGCCGCATTCTCCATGAGAATCAGGGATTGATAATTTAGTCTTTCTATAACAGATCTTTCATTTTCCTTTATCTCTTCAAAGCTGTGCAAGGTAAACATAATTTTCCTTTTTTTAAATTATACAAATAATGCTTTTAAACATTTTACATTTTAATCTTGTTTAAAACAATTTCAGCAGCATAATAAAAAAAATGGGCTTTATCTTTTTTTATATAGAATCCATATATGCTTCCATTTTCACCTACAACCATATTTTGAATAGATGTTATCTCTTTTACATTAAGCATTCTGGTCGTAATCGTATCCATCTTGGAATCTTTAATTATCAACCTTGCTGCTGGATAATTCATCTTTTCAAGGTATCTTACATAGTAAAAATAACCACCTGACGGGCTTCCAAGATAAGTATCTACAATGGATAGTTTTATAGATTGTTTACCATCTTCCACTTTTTCTTCATAAAGTTGCTTATTATAAGCTAAAGTTATCTTTTGATTGTTCTGATCTGTTTTAATATTGTACAAAGTATCATAAACTATATAACCTTTATTGAAAAAAAGAACCTGAGTAGCAATTAGACCATCTGGAGAGATCAGCATGACACCAAACTCGGCATCGTCTGCTGAGCTATTCTTCTCAATTGGTGGTAAATCTTTTAGCGAAAAATAATAATAATTGTTTTCCTTCCCAATTATATAAGGATAATAAGGCTCATCTATTTTTTCTTCTTCTGAAATTATCTCACTTTCTTGCAAATTGTTAGTTTTTACCTGGTTACTTGAAATACTGGAATTATCCTGAGAAGTTGCAGGTTCAGAAGTTGTATCCTTCTGGAAATTTTTTGAATCAGGTAAAGTTTGTTCAATCGGTGATATATCTTTCTGCACAATATCCTGATCAATTGTATTCCCATTTGTGCCATTATCTATAGAAATCATATCCAAAGCTTGTGAAATCTCCTCTGAAGAATTGTTTTCAGCCAGTGTAAATTTAAGTAATACTCTTGTATCGGAAACATTAGCAAGAGCTGAAGGGAGACCTTCATTTTCATAAGCAGTTGGCATTAAAAAATGTATATAGTTTACACCATCCTGTTTTTTCCCATCCTTATTTGATCCCTCTAAAAAACCTTCTTTAGTATGTTCCAGGATTGAATTCATAGGGAAATCAGGATGATTGGGGCAAAAGCCAATAACTTTCATAAAGTCACCATATTGATTGAACATCATATAAAAGGTATAGTATCTTCCTAAAATAATATCCTGACCACCAATTTTTGAACTTGCAGCATAAACCTTATCAAAACTGTCTAAAATAGAAGTCACAGGGTTTATTTGATTTTCATTAAATAGAAAATAGACTGGATGATCCTTATCACTATAATTATTTAAAAAACCAGAGCAATCATCAATTCTATTTCCAGAAGTTCCTTTTATTGTAACTTTTAAAAAAATATTGTCATTAAAATCGACTGATAATCCTATTACCTCAGGCAAAGGAATCGTTCTCGTAATCTTTGTTGTTCTTTCATCTTCAAGTAAAACTCGCATGACTTTTTCTTTATCTATTCCAAATCCACTGGCGGTAAAACTTGAATTCTGAATAGTCAATACTGGCTTGCCTGTTCTTGTATATTTATAAATAGTCCTGCTGGAGCCATCATAGAAGTAAATATAATACTTCCTGTAAAAAATATATGATCCTGGCTCTTTGGGATAAACTTCATTTTTTTGAACAACCTGGTTTGGTTGATAATTTGTGGAAAATAGATTTATTCTTTTAAGTTCTGTTGTTGATGTGCTTTCGCATGATAAAAGTAAAAATATCAAAGAAAATAAAAAGAAAATTATAATTATTCTTTTGCTAATAAACTGCTTAAATATATTTTCCTTATTATTTTTATCTTTCAGGTTAAACATATTTATCATAATCACCCTTTTTTAAAAAGTTCGCTATATAATTTTTTTTAAATATGAAATGACATCCTCTTTACCCTGCTTTGTCAAAGAAGAATATGGGATTACACTACTTTTATCGCAGGAAAATGTCTCTACAAATTGAGATTTTACACCGGATATTTTTGTTTTTGGTACTTTGTCAATCTTTGTTAATATATACAAAATTGGGACCATCTGCAATTTTAAAAAATCCAGCAGTTGCAAATCAAGCTGGTCGACTTTTCGCCTGCAATCTATTAAAAATAATATATATTTTCTACCTTCATATTGATAAAAAAAATGATTTGCAAGTTCATTCCAATCTTTACTTAATGGAGAAGCAGCTCCCTTGTAACCATAACCTGGAAAATCCACAAAGATAAACTTATCATCAACATTATAAAAATTTAATGATCTTGTTTTACCAGGTGAAGATGAGGTATAAGCCAGATTCTTTCTTTCAAGAATCGTATTGATAAAAGAAGATTTACCAGAATTTGATCTACCAATAACAGCGATTATAGGTAAATCATTATGACTGATAATTGATCTTAAGTCTGGAAAATCTTCTTTTTTCCAGACACTGCATAAGTAATTTGCATTTTTTATTACAAAACTCATAAAAGAGAATTCCTTATAAACAAATATATCAACGAACCAGATCAGCTTTAGTGATCGAGAAAATTCCCAGAAAAAGAAATAATATTGGGCCAATCAAAGCAGAAAACAAAGGATCGGCAAAACCTCTTCTTCCTAAAACAAAAAGAGAATTGAGAATAAAGTAATATAAACCATAAATAATTATACAGGTTATCAAGGCAAAAACAAGGGTATTCTTTTTAAAAAATTTACCAGCAGCTATCCCAAAAAGTGAAATAAAAAACCCGGATATTGGAAATACAAATTTACCATAAAAGTCAAATTCATCTTTATAATTATTTATCTTATATTTTCTAAGTAATTTAACATACTGAAAGCCCTCAGAGATGTGCATGAGTTCCATCTCATAAATAGATTTTTGAAATAGATCCGGCTCATCTTTCAGATTATATGATTTTTTATCATAACTATTCTTTTTAAGGGTCTCATCTCTTGAAGAATATATGTACTCGTTTACATTAAATAGCTCCCAGATTCCTTTTCCAATATATTCACCTTTTTCTGCAATTATCTCGTGCCTTATGCCATCCTGTTTTCGATAAAAAACTATTCTAACACCTTCAATGGTTTTTGCTTTATCAAAGTATCTTTCTACGTAGTAAATCTTATCACCATGCCCTTTTATCCTTATATTAAAGTTATCCTGTTCTATTTTCTTTGGAAAGAATTTTCTTTCAATTGCAATCTTTTTTCTATAATTATCAACTACAAAGCTATCCTGAGTAATGATAAAAACTAAAGTTATTAGAAAGATTAATATAATGAGCATGATGGACATAGAAAGAGTCGATATTCCACTCGCATTTATTGCAAGCAACTCTGAAGTTGTATTTAAAGTAGATATAACATATATTGTGCTAAATAATAATGCAACACCATACATCTGCAAATAAATATATGGTATCCAGTACAAATAATACTTAAAAAGTAAATGGAGATCCATCTTCATATATTTGTTAACATTTAAAATAAAATCCTGAACAATATACAAAAAAACAACAAGTACAGATATAACAATAAAAGGCAATATAAATTTTTTAACTAAATATATACCTATTTTAAAGGGAACTCGCATCAATATCTTCTCATAATTTATTTTAGTGAAATTATAGCTCAATTTTTGAAAGATTGTGATCTTCAACTCTAACCTGTTATTGCTAACCCAATATTCACTATTCGCCAGAACCAAATACTTTAGCTCTATTTCGTAAACTAACGATCAAAGTCTCCTATATCTTCGATTTGAAAACTATAATCACAGATTCTTCCCGGATAATATGAATCAATAAAATTTATTATCTTTTCTTTCAAGCTATTTACAGAACTTCTCCCATTACATATTGCACTTATGCCAATTTTGCCATAATGAAAATCTTCACCATCTTCCCATTCGACCAGAGAAATATTAAATCTATTTTTAAGGGATCGTAAAACAGATTTTACGATATTTCTTCTGTCTTTTAATGATGAGGCCTCTTCGATAAAGAATTTAACATATCCAATAATGATAAACATCAACTTCTGTATATATCAGTACGATTTTTTTGCAAATTTTATATTTTTACTTGACACCCAATATATATTGGGTATAATATGCTAAAGGGTAAACCTTATACTTACTGACTGCTTTTTTTAAAGTCGGAACCTATTTATCTTTATTATTATATATTATGTCCCCTTTGCATGCATTTTTTATAGTATACATAAGGAAAACCTATATGGATCCTGATATTTTTAATGCATCTCTTTTTGCAAATGTTTTTATCCCTTCTATCCCACTTTTGTTAGCTGAAAGAAAATACAATAGAAACGATATTCTTATCTACAAAAAGTTTCACGGGGCAGATATTATTTCAAGTTGTAGCCAGAGTCTCTATCACTCATGCATAAGACCGGGACTTTCTTTATCAAATGCCAGAAAGTTTGCTCCTTTTGCCTTTTCAAGGTCTTATGAAGAGTTTGCACTGCCTCATGAGCAGATAATACACAATGTTTTAAAACTTATGCAAAATTATGCTCCAGCTACTTTTTTACTCCCGGAGATCTCCTTCCACGAAGAAGTGGAAGATTCTTTTTCTATTATTGCAGATTTTTCCGGTTGTCAATATACATATAAACCGATATATCTTTTTTTAAATAAACTTTTTACAGATGTCTCTACCTCTATATCTTCCAGTGTAGCCAGGATCCCTATAACATACTATCTTTCACCTTCTGTTTCACTTGCAATCTTTGCTCCTAATTTTGTAAAACCATCGTTTAAAAAAAGCAAAATCTTTTCATTTTTAACTCCAAAAAATTTCTATCAATATCTCAAATTAAGTTCAATTATTTTTCCCATCTCTTTCTTTGAAGAATCGGGTTTCTATGATATTTCTATGTTGTCTGGCTTTCCACTGACTTTTGTTGAAGAACTAACCTTACTTGCTGTTCAATCTTCTACCAGGGCACAACTCACAAGATTAAAAAATAGACTTAAACCTGTTACACCTATTTTAAGTAACTCATCTTTAGAGTGTTTTGCAGATCTTTTCCTTGCAAATGTCATACAAAAAGTTTTCACAGGAAACTTTAAAAAAAACGATGAGATAGCCATTCTATTTTATCCCTCAACAAACGACAGGAACAAAATCTATCTTGAACTTAAAAAGCAGTTACTCATTCATATCAAAGATTTACGGTGCTTCTTCTCAAATGATGATAACAACTTGCATACCAGCCTTTTTATAACAGTTTTTTATTCAAATGGGATGGCAGATTCATTTAATTTAAAATCCTCCAATGAGAGTTTACTCGCAGAAATTACAGGTATAAGTAAAAATATCTCTTCAAAAATCAAGGGAAAATCTTCAGTAAATGCTATCAACATAATGTTTTCTACCAGCGATACATCAAACTTATTATCATTTGATACACCCGACACGGCTCTTTTCTTATCTGAAGATGCAAAAAAATCAAATGATACAAAACTTGATGAAAAGTTACTCATCCTATTTCAGCGATTAAACGAAAAGTTTGGTGATACAAAAATACATCTGGCAGGATAAATATAATGCAACTTCTGGTACATTCGGTATTTTCATTTTTCGAGAGCAATATATCGATAGATAAATATATCAAATATCTCTCTTCTAAAAGAAGTCAATATTCGGTTTTAACCGATAAAAACAACCTTTATGCGATGTGGGATTTCATAAAAACTTCCACATCTTACCAGATAAAACCCATCGTTGGTGTCCATATTGCCCCTATACTTCCAGCATTATCTTGTGGAGATGGAGGCTTTCTGGTTTTTGTAAAAAACAGCAAAGGATTAAAAAGTTTATACTCTATAACTTCTGCAATCTCTGCTTATCAATCTTCTCTCAACATATCTGATTTAGCATCTAACCAGCTTAGATTTCCTAACTCTATTCTTGCAAATTTGCCTTCCAGAGGATCTTACTTTCAGTCCTCACTATCAAAGGTTTTTGAAACAATAACCAGGCTCTCATCTGCAAAATCGCTTGAAGACCTTATCTTTGTGTCTTTAACCAACCCTATCTATTCTACTTTAAAATGTCTTGGCATCCCCTCAAACAACCTTTTTTTTGGGCTTATTGAGGATATTTTCCCTGATACACCTTTTTTATCGTCCCGTTTTTGTCGTTTTATAGAACAGTTGCCCTTAGACTGCAAACCTGTTTTTATATCAAAAGCTGCATTTTTCGAGAATGCAGATCGGGAGTTTTTATGCACTTTAAAAACTCTCAAGCATAAAAGATTAGTTAAAAATTCTAATAAACTATATAATAAAAGACAGCCTATTTTACAGGATATAGCATCTGTGTATAGACATTTTCATCTTTATGAATTCACAAAATATTTTGATAGGATTGATCAAAAAACCACAGAATTATCAAATTTATCAAATTTTGAATCATCAAATATAGATAACGATAATAGAGATAAAGTAGATAAAGCTAAGAATGCAGATTCTTACCCTCTATCACTGGATAATCCTTACAATATCCTATCTGCAAAAGCTAAAAAGCTCATTTTGAGCTCTCTTTATAATTCGTATTATTTTTACACCAATTTTACCTTTGATATTTTGCCAAAAAAACCAGTTTTCCCTTCATTTTTTAACGAACCAGATAGTAATCTTGCCTCTATTGCTCTATCAGGTCTTAAACAAAAAGGAAAACATAACAATGAAATCTATCAAAAAAGGTTAAACTATGAACTTGATGTTATATGCAAAAAGGGGTTTTCGCAGTATTTTCTGTTTGTTTATGATATTTTGCAGTATGCAAAAAAAAACAATATCTCTTATATAGGAAGAGGTTCTGCAGCATCTTCTCTTGTATCTTACCTTTTAGGGATCAGCGAAGTTGATCCTATACAGTTAGATCTATATTTTGAAAGGTTCTTAAATCCAGCCAGACAGTCATATCCTGATATAGATATAGATTTTTCCTGGAAAGACAGAGATAAAATCTTTTCATATATTTTTAAAAAGCACCCTTTTTCTTCCTGTATGGTTTCGACAAATATTACGATGAATCTAAAAAGTGCATTTCGAAATGCAGCCAGGCAATATGGAATGCCAGAAGCTAACATAACAAAACTTTCAAAGCTTATCCCATCTTTTTATAAGGCAGATTCAGATGAAAAACTAAATATTTATCTTACAAAAAATCTATTAATCCCTCAAAATATTTCATCTCTTACCTGCCAGCTTATAAATCTACCGGTTGCCAGGGGACCACATCCAGCTGGAATT
>JAAYUW010000066.1 GCA_012517545.1 Exilispira sp. | reverse complement strand
TATGAACATGAGTATCACCAAGTGTTCTGGGTAGTCTTGGATTAACCTCCAGAATAACATATTTTGCATGTTCAAGGATATCTTTTTCGTATGTAATACCTAACGAAAGACTTACAAATCCATTTTTATCTGGTGGCGTGCAGGTTCCAATAAAAACTTCTGGTATATGACGATATATACGATCTGCTGCTGCTCTATGCAACATATTAGGTACATATGTAACTGTTCCACAACCTGCTTTAAGCGCTTCTCTAGAACCTGGAGCAAGAAACCAGCTGGCAAGTTCAAAATGTCCTTTATTTGCTGGATTCATATAGAATTCATATGGTTTAAGAGTCAGGACGGAAAAAACTCTCACATTTTCTACGTCTGGTGAAAGAATATGTAGTTTAGCCATGACTCCCTGTGGCTCACTTGCACATTGTGCTACTACAATATCATAGTTACTTTTGATACACTGAATAGCATCTTCAATCGAACGAAGTTTTGATCTGTACTCTTGTTGAAAATTTTTCATATTTTATCCTCAATTTTATTGTTAAAATCTTATTTTTAATTTAATTTTGTTATAAATTATATTAATCTATATTTCTCCTTCCTTTTAAAATAGGCTCTTCCTCTTTTGTTTGATAGAACTGTTGAAAGTCATAAGTCAGAAAAAAAATACAGAACAGGAAATAGTTCTTCAAAATTAATATTGTCAATAAAATACAATCTGGAATATTATTAAGAGGTTTACAATAAGATGCATTTCGCAAAGAATATTAAAAATATGACTACTCAAGTTAGAAGACGACTTTTAGTAGATAAAAAGATTTGTTCCAACCTCAAGTCCAGCTCCACTTGCGCAAAAAAGCACCTTATCCCCTCTTTTCACCTTATTTTGCTTTATCATTTCATTAAAAGCGATAGGAACGCACGCTGAGCCGGTATATCCATATTTATCCATAGTCAGAGCTGCCTTTTCTACTGGCTGACCAAGAATTTTCATGACTTCAAGAATTACACTTTTGTTTATTTGCGTCATGACATAGCAATTAATACTATCAAGTGCAACACCCGCTCTTTTGCAGAGCGATTCAATTATACCTGGCCAGAGTTTAATATTTCGATCCCCCGGCATTTTTTGTAGTAGCTCAAATCCATAGGTACCTTTATCAAGAAGTTCATGTGTAACCGGCTTTTTTGTGCCACCAGTGTATACACCAAGAAAATTCCACTGAGTACCATCTGTTACAAATTCACCATCCAGATATCCGGAACTACTATAATCAGCATCTTTTGATTTTGGCTTTATGTCCTCTTTCCCGATTACAAAAGCTCCTGCTCCATCAGCAAAGATAGACCAGCCAAAAGAATCTTTCTCCCTTATATAGGCTGGCATATTATATACACCAACAACCAGAGCATGTTTAAAAGTCTCATTTGCATATAAAATTCTGTTTGCAGTATCGAAAGCAACTGAAAAACTTGCACATGATGATCCAACATCAAAACTCATAATTCTATTCTGTCGTTTTTGAAGTCTTCCCTGCAAAAGCAATGATGTCGCAGGACTTATATATTCTGGTGTATCAGTAGCTACTATTATAAGGTCTATATCATCAGCTGAAATCCTGGCATCTGAAAGTGCATTCATGGCTGCCTTTTCAGCAAAATCAGCTGTTGTTTCCTGTATTTGCCTGAGTCTTGCTATATGCCTGTATTTTATTCCAGTATTATTTTCAAGTCTATCACTATCAAATTCGACATTGGCAAGTTTTTTGACTTCTTCGTTGCTAATAGGTTTTCCAGGTAAATATACCCCTGTCCCAATAATTTTTGTATTGATCATGATTTTAAACTCCTGAAGATTATTTTCTTTTTTTAATTTTACTGTTAAGACCAAATTTTAGTAAGTTTGACAACTCTATTAAAATTTCTGGAGTACTGAGTATCTCTTCATCAAAAATATATTCTATACCACAAAAATGTGAGATTCCAATTAAAAATTCTATCGCCATACTAAACCTAACTGGATCTTCATCTATAAGATTTTCCTTAAATCCTTCTTTACCTGATTTTTTATAACCTGTTACGAAAGATTGATAGTATTCATTCACTTTAGCAGGATTGACAAATTCAGCTTCTCGAACAATATTATAACAACATCTATCCATTGAAATAAATGTTAAAAAAAGAAAAATTCCCTGGATTTCCTTTTCCAGTCTATTTAGATCTGTTTTAAGATTTAAAGAAATGAAATGACGTATCTCTTTGCTAACAGATGATATCAATTCATCAAAAAATGATTCTTTACTACTAAAATACTTATAAAATGTACCAGATGCAAAACCAGCCTTTTCAGCAATATTATGCACATTAACTTCATGATATCCTTTTTCACCAAAAAGAGATTTTCCAGCTTGAAGAAGTTTTGTCCTGCTATCTATAGGATAACGAAGATTTGGAAACTGAATAGAAATATTAAATATCAGATTCGGATTTATATCGTAGACTTTAAAAATACCATCGATTATTGAGTTTGAAAAAAACTCTGCAAAAATATTTGCATCTTTGAAAATCGATCTCAAACATGCGAAACGAATACCACCAAAAACATAAATATACATGGCGAGAGTCACTTTTCGCTCTAATATTGTTTCAAGTGTTTTTTTATATATTTTAACAATATTTCTTTCGTATTCTATAAATCTATACTGCCCTTCTCTAAATATTGTCACTAACTCTTTGTTTTGATTGGCAAATTCATAGATAATCAAAACCATATTTCTAATCTTCGATAAAACATCTTCTCCTTTTATTTGTTTTAAAGACTGAGTCAGCTTGTTTATCGTAAGTTCCAGTATTATATTAAATATATCTTCTTTGTTTTCAAAATAATGATAATAAATACCATTAGAAACACCCGCAGCTCTGCATATTTCGGCTATTGAAGCGGAAGAATACCACTTTTTGGAAAAAATAGTTATCGCGCTTTCGATAAGTCTTGTTCTTACATCATTTGATCTTGTTCCCATTTTTACAATTACTTCTCTATTTTTTATTTTACAATGTTTATAAAAAAGTTAAGACTCACAACGAGATACTTGATTGACAAAAAGTAAAAAAGAATAATCCGCAATTAAGACATTTGAGAGGTGAGTCACTTTTCACATATTCAATATAGTATATTAATTTTTATTTTCAAGAAAATTTTTAAAATTTATAAAAATTTTATACTTGCTTGTGATCAATATAATAAGATTATCTATGATTTATCCTGTTTCTTTTAACAACTGCTAATCAGAAATAAAATTAAAAGATATAGATTTGAAAATAAGTTATTCGTAATTTTTTGTGAAAACGACAGTCTAATGTCAAAAGTACAAGAACCAAAAATCTGAAAATAAACTTAACTCCAACCCCATCCAGAGTCGAAAGCTTAAGTTTCAGGAAAAATATTTTAAAAGTATAAAAGTATTTTATTAAAAAATCTATGTTTAAAAAAGTTAGAAGTGAATCTTTAAAAAATATAATAAAGTTTGAACCAGGCTTTAAAATAAATGAACATAAATACTTACTTTAAAGTATTTTACAAGTTTACCAACACTTTTTAGCGAAAAACGAAAAAATATAAATAAATAAAAATAACACTTGACAAATGAAAAATATATTTTATATAAAGTTTGATTGAGAGTTGATTCACCTTTCAATTATATTTAGAAGGATGTCTATGCATATAGGTATTGTTTCTACAGGCGTTTATCTTCCCAGGAATTCTATTTCAGCTGAACAGATAGCTGAAGCTACAAATATTCCGGTAGATGTTATCGTAAATAAATTTGGTGTAAAACAAAAACCAGTGGCTCTAGAAGATGACACAACAGCTGAGATGGGGATCAAAGCTGCTCTAAAAGCTCTTGAAAAAGGAAATATAGATGCATCCGAAGTGGATCTGGTTATCTGGTTTGGAGCTCAACATAAAGACTATCCATGTTGGCTTGCTGGGCTTTACATAGCTGATAGAATTGGCGCTAAAAACGCCTGGAGTTTCGACATGGAAGCAATGTGTGGCTCTTTTATGACTGCCATCGAGATAGGAAGATCACTCATGCTGACAAGAAAAGACTGTAATACAGTTCTTCTTGTTTCAGGTTACAGGAACAATGACCTTGTTGATCTTAAAGAGAATTCCACCCATTTTATGCTGGATCTTGGCTCGGGTGGTACTGCTGCAATTCTCAAAAAAAATGCCGGGAAAAATGTTATACTGGGGTCAGCTTTTAAGGGGGATGGTTCATTCAGTACTCAGTGTATTTTCCCCGTTTTTGGTTGCAAATCATGGCCTGTAAAGGCTGAAGATCTCGATAAATCCCACTTTATAGTGGTTGATGAGCCTTATTTTAAAGAGCAATTAAATGCAAAGACTCTTCCTAATTTTTTTAAGGTTATTGATAATGCACTATCAAGCTCGGGAAACCTGACCCGCAAAGATATAAATTATCTTGCAATTTTACATTTTAAAAAAAGTGCACATATGGCTGTTTTACAGGAGCTTGGTTTAAGTGAATCGCAAACTGTATATCTTGATTCTTATGGACATATAGGTCAAAATGATCAAATAATCTCTCTTGAGTTAGGTTTATTGGAAGGAAAAGTTAAAGATAATTACAATATTGTTATGGTAGGTGCTGGACTCGGGTTTGTGTGGGCTGCCTGTGTTGTTAGATGGGGTCCTTTTGAAGAGCCCATCGTAAGCTAATTTATTTTGGTATTATATCACCCGTAGCATTTTTCTTTCTTTTGTTTATACGTATTAAGTATGCTGAGCGCATATTATATTAGCTCATATTATGTTATAGAATTATTTATATTAATAAGCATTAAAATAAATTCTCGATTCAATTTTTATTTTTAATAGATAGACTTAATTTTTAAAAATAGACCTTATTTTAGTAAATATTGTTATAATTATCTCAAATTTTAAAAAGGGAAAAGTAAGCGATAGAAAATATAATAAAATTTTTGAATGCAGGGATTTTAAAAAAAATAGGAGGAAATATGAAAAAAATTCTACCAGTCTTAATCATTCTCCTTGCAGTTTTTTTTCTTTTTGGTCAGGCAAATCCTGGTGATACTAACGGTATCACCCCCAATGAAATCAAAGTTGGTTCTTTTCAAGCTCTTTCAGGACCACTTGCATCAATGGGTATTTCTGTCAAGAAAGGGATGGATTCATACTTTAATTGGATAAATAGTAATGGTGGTATCTACGGAAGGAAAATCAATCTGATAGTCTCAGATGATGCTTTCAATCCTTCAAATACTGTCATTGAAGTCAAAAAACTGGTTGAATCCGATAAAGTTTTTGCTCTAATGTGCGGTCTTGGTGCACCTGGTAACCTTGCTATAATGGATTATGTTGAGTCTCAAAAAGTTCCTTATATCTATCAGGCTGCTGGTGCAGGTTCCCTGACGATACCCCCCAAAAGATATATATTTGGGGTTCAACCAAACTATACTACTGAGGGTGCCATTGCTGTAAAATATCTTGTTGAACAGAAGAAAGCAAAGAGGATAGCACTTGTTTACAGAAATGCTGATGATGGAAAAGAAGAGTATGCATCTGTTAAAAAAGCTCTTGCAGAAAGAAAGATGCCTCTTGTCGCAGAGATACCTGTTGAAGCTTCTGCAACCGACTTTTCTACTCAAATTGTTAAGCTTATGTCTTCGAATGTTGATTCAATAATAGTGATGCTCTTTATACCTCAGTCATCAAATTTTGTAAAACAGGCTAAGCAACTAGGATTAACCTCTCAAAATTATCTGGTTTCTTACGCAAACGCAGATCCAACGTTTGCAGCAATAGCCGGTCCAGCTGCTGTCGGAGTTGAAAGCCTGGCATGGGTTAGTGTAGATTTTGCAGATCCTAAGGCTCACTTTATCGAGGTTTATCAAGCTTCATTTCAGAGCGAAATTCCAAATGCTTATGCTGTTGCTGGAATGATTGCAGCTGAAATCTTTACAGAAGGTTTAAAAAGAGCAGGAAAAGATCTAACGAGAGAAAAGTTGATTGCAGCTATGGAGACTTTTAATGGATGGGTTGGTAAAATTAGCCCGCAAATAACCTATGGACCAATCTCTGTTAAAAAAGATCAAGCTCGCTTGGGTGTTGTTACCATGTATGTTCTAAAATTTAAACCTGATGGGACAATGGAAAAAGTTTCCGATTGGATTAAATTATAGTCTAAATATTGCATATTTGCAACAATTTAAATCTAAAAGTCAGTTTATTGTATGGCTTTTAAAGTTAAAGACTTTTATAAACTGAAGATCTAATTTATAATATAACCGGGTCTATTAAACAGTAGACCCGGTTTATCCAATTTTTGGAGAGATACAGAATGCTTAAATGTAAAAATATACTTATTAAATTTGGTGGGTTGATAGCTGTTAATCAAATGAACCTTGAAGTCAAAAGAGGGACCATTCATTCTCTTATTGGACCGAATGGAGCAGGTAAAACCACCTTATTCAATGCTATATCAAGACTTATTGAGGTAGATGATGGTCAAATAGAATTCGATGGAATTTCAATACTTGAAAAAAAACCATATAATTTGATCAGATATGGTATAGCACGAACTTTTCAAAATTTACAACTATTACCTTATCAAACTGTGCAGGAAAATATTTTAGCAGCAATAATATATCAATGGAAGGGAACTATATTTGATTCGATGCTGGGATTTCACAATAAATTTATGAAAGACGCTGAAGAAAAAGCTTACCAGGCAGCTAAACTTTTTGGAATCCAGAACAGGCTTGGTTCAGTGGTTGGTTCCCTGCCCTATGGAATACAAAAGAAAGTCGAGCTTGCAAGAACTTTAATTGCGGATCCAAAAATACTTTTACTCGATGAACCTGCTGCTGGATTGAATAATGAAGAAACCGCTGAACTTGATGAGATACTGTTAAGTATAAAAAACAAGGGTATAACAATTTTGCTTGTTGAGCATGATATGAATCTTGTTATGAGAATATCAGATCTGGTAACAGTTATGAATTTTGGAAAATTTGTTGCCAGTGGTAAACCAGAAGAGATTTCTCAAAATCCAGAAGTTATAAAAGCATATTTAGGAAGTTCTTATGGTACTTGAAACTAGTTTTTTTTCTGTTTCATACGGTAGAATCGAAGCCTTAAAAGATGCAAATATACATATCGACGAACATGAAGCAATAGCTGTTATAGGGGCAAATGGAGCTGGAAAAAGCTCATTACTATTTGGTCTTTCTGGTATTGTTGAGTCAAAGGGTTTAATAAGATACAAGGGCAACGATATTTCAAGTCTTCCTTCGCATGAGCGAGTCAAACTTGGGCTTACTCTGTGCCCGGAAAACAGAAGGATTTTTCCATCCCTCACAACAGAACAAAATCTCAAACTTGGTGCTTTCAGGAGTAAGTTTAAAAAATCTCAATTAGAATTCGTCTATGAGCTTTTTCCGGTTTTATATGAAAGAAAAAAACAAATAGCTGGATATCTTTCAGGTGGTGAACAACAGATGCTTGCAATAGGTCGAGCAATGATGGCAAATCCTGTTCTTTTAATGCTGGATGAGCCTTCCCTTGGTCTTGCCCCGATACTTGTAGATCAGGTATTTAAGGCTTTAGAAGATCTCAAAAAAACTGGTTTGTCTGTTTTGCTAGTTGAACAAAATGCATATAAGGCTTTATCTTTCGCAGATAGAGCTTATATTCTTGAGACCGGGAAAGTAATACTTGAGGGAAATGCTAAACAATTACTTTCAAATGATAGAGTTCGATCGGCATATCTTGGCATTTAATTATTTTTAGCCTTTTTATTAACAATAATGACAAAAGATTTGTGAATAATAGTAAAAAAAATTTGCTAACAATGGTAATAAAATAATTAACATAAATTTTTTTAAAGTATCAACCACAAGATGGTTACAAAAAAATAGCATTTTACTCTTGAACAATTGGTTTGAGGTAAATTTGAATTAAATATTTTCAGATTATACGATTTTATTAATTATTTTGCTTAACTTCGGAGAGAATGATGTTTGTTAAAGTTCTTCAATCATTAATCTTTGGTTTGTTTCAGGGATGCTTATATGGAATAATGGGATTTGGCTTATCCTTAATATTTAGTACAGTTGGAGTCATGAATTTTGCACATGGAAATTCCGGAATGATTGGTGTTTTTGTTGGCTGGACTGTTTTATTTCTGACTAAAAATATCTTTTTAGCATTTCTTGCTGCTATCATTTCAGCTACAATACTGGCAATTTTTATAGATAAAGCTCTTATGAAAAGGGTTAAAGGTCTTTCACACAGTGCCATGCTTATAATAACGCTTGGGTTACTCCTTATTTTCGAGGGATTAGCTGTAATAATCTGGGGTACTCAGCCACTTATTTTCCCTGAAATTTTTGGCTTTTCTCCTAAAATCGTATTTCTCCCACAATCTTTAAATAAGTCTAACATACCACTGATAATCCCCGGGAATGATCTTGCAGTATTTGGAACTATTATGGCTCTCTTGCTACTCTTAATTGTATTTTTCAAATATTCTAAACCTGGTCTTGCAGTTCAAGCCAGGTCTGAAGATGAGATAGGAGCCAGGGTTATAGGGATAAACACTCAGGCAACAGACACACTTTCATGGATCTTTGGCATAGCAACTGCTGTTTTTGCAGGACTGCTTATAGCACCAAAGACCACAGTTAATCCAAATATGCTTACAAATCTTCAATTCTATGGCTTTACAGCAGCCGTTTTTGGTGGATTTTCAAGTATTGTTGGAGCGATGGCTGGTGGGCTAATCTTAGGAGTTATTGAAAAACTTGTTATTTTAGGACTTGATGAACTTTTTCTTCTATTGCATATCACCTCAATAAATGCTGTCGATTTACAGCTTTCTATAGTCCTTTTATGCATAATTGTAACTTTAATCGTAAAACCAACTGGACTTTTTGGCAATAAATACAAAGGGAAGGTATAAAAGTGCGTTCACTAACTCGATATATAACAATACTCCTTATAGTCGGTATTCTGATAGGACTTCTTTTTTATGATAAGAGTTTTATCCTTGCTATTTTTTCACAGGTATTAGTTTTTTCAATAGCAGCCCTGGGATTAAACATTCTTACAGGTTTGACAGGTCAGGTATCGATTGGAAATGCTGCATTTATGTCAATAGGTGCTTATGCATCCACTATCTTTGTCATGAAGCTTGGCATTCCTATGCCTATAGCAATTATTTTAGCCGGCACTATGGCATCCATTTTTGGATTGATAATAGGTTTTCCTTCTTTAAGGATGAAGGGATTTTATCTTGCAATTACCACGATGGCTTTCGGTGTCGTTATAGAACAGTTAATATCTGTAATTCCTTACCTTGGTGCCCATGATGGTATTCGAAATATAACAAAGCTATCAAATAATGAATTTATTTCATATCTATATGTTTTTTTGGTTTATACGATTTTGATTGTTGTCACTAAACAGATACAGGAAAGTCCGATAGGTTTTTCCTGGAAAATGGTTCGTGATGGAGAAACAAGTGCTACCTGTTTTGGTATAAACACAGGTAAAGCTAAACTGTCAGCCTTTATGTTCAGTGCCTTTTATGGCGGTATAGCTGGCGCCCTCTATGCGCATACGATCGGTTACATCCGTGCTGCTGACTTTGGATTATCTCGTTCTCTTGATTTGCTTGCTATGATTATGATAGGAGGACTTGGTTCCCTACAGGGAGGACTGGCAGGTTCTATCATAATAGTTGGACTTCGCTTTTTTTTCTCCCGTGGCTTTGGTCCGTGGCTTTCTGTAATAATTGGTTCATTACTTATAATATTTACTCTCTTCTTTTCAAGAGGGATAACCTGGGGTATTACTATTAACTGGCATAAGAGGCTTCAAGTGCCGTTTATTTCAGTTATGAAGTATTTTAGATTGAGGAGAACAAAAATGAGTGGCAAAATGATAGATATCAAAGATAGTTCAATTTTTTATGTTGAAAAAGGTTCTGGTAAAGCGGTTGTCTTTGTTCATGGAAATACAGGTTCTAGTAGATGGTGGAATCTTGTTATGGATCTTTCAGATGATAAAGAAAATAGTTACAGAACTATAGCCTTAGATTTGCCTAACTTTGGAAGGTCTAAAAGTATAAAATCAGCCGAGATAGATACATATGCTGACTACCTCGTAGAGTTTATAGATCGATTATCCCTTGAGAAACCTGTAATAGTTGGACACAGTCTTGGTGCTGCAGTTGTTATGTCATTATCAGCACGCTATCCAGATCTTCCATCCGCTATAGTTCTTGTGGATGGTCCATCACCAGCTGGTCTTGTGACCCCTCCTGAGCATTATCCTGTAATCGAACTTTATAAAACCAGTCGAGAGCTTATGAAAAAGTCTCTTGCAGCGATTGCCCCAGGATTAAATAATGATAAAATACTCAACGATCTTACCGATGATGCCATGCTTATGGCTCCTTTTGCATTTACAGAGCATCCGAAAGCTCTTGAAAGGTTCAATTACATGGGAAAACTAAAATCTTACCAGGGTAAAGTTCTTATAATGTGGGGAAAAAAGGATATCATTATAACTGAAAAGATGGTGGATGAGACTCTTAAGCAGTACAATAGAGCCGAACTGGTAGTGTTTGATGATATTGGTCATAGTGTAATGGTAGAAGATCCCGTGCTTTTTAAAAAAAGCCTGCTTAATTTTTTAAGATCAATATAAGTTAAAAAATCTTCTTTTCCTGCAACTTTTTGATTTTTATATTTCCAGTCATTCCAAGCCTATTTTTTCTATCATATTTTTTTTCTTTGCACAGCCTGACTTTGTAAACAGCTGAAAAGTCTTACTCTATAAGTTAAAAGGTGAATAGAATAAAAATATTTTGTTTTTTAATACTATTTAGTTGAAAATGTTTACGTGAATACTGTTTTTATATATCTAAAGAGGCTTTTCTCTGTAGCAATAAAGATAAAGTAAAAAAGATTAAAGAAGGATATAAAAGTTTATTTCTCTCATAACAATTTAAAAAAGTAGTACAAAAATAGGTTTCTAACCTTATATTTAATATTGTTAAATAAAAAGAAAGATCCAGATCATATTGTCTATATAATTTGATTATTAAGTGTTTATGCATACATTTAAATTTCCCATGACATAAATTGTATGATAGTTTAAAAAAAACGAATTTGCTAAGTTTTGATTGACTTTTCTTCAATACTTCTTTACAAAAATATATTTCCTTATAATTTGTAAAGAACATATATTAAGATTCTTATACTTTATTCTTTATTTTATTCAGATGCTTTAACAAAGTTTAATCATGCAATTTATTCTTTTTGCTCTTGGCTTTTTGATATATAAGTCCAAAGTCCAGAACTAAGACTTTTATCAATATGTTAAAAGAAATAACAGTTACAAGTTGAAAGTCGAAGTCATGGAATGAACTTGACTATATAGCACTCTGTAAAAGAAAAAAGAAAGTTAAAGCCTTGAATGCTGAGTTTGGTCGTTAAATACTGGAAAAAAGAATAAATAAAAAGAAAAAGCTAAAAGATGAAAAATAACAAATGCAGGAAAAAATATGAAAGCAATTGAAGTTAAAAACCTCGTTAAAGAATTTCCATTACCACAAAGCAAAAAAAAAGGGAAAAAAATGGGAAGAAAAACAATTCAAATTTGATAAATCTAGATCTTAACAAAGAAAATCTAAAATCTGAATCACCTGACTGTGACTATATTTTTAATAAAGATAGATATGTTTTAAGAGGAGGTAATCGCTATCTTAAGGCTGTCGATTCAATAACATTCAGTGTTGATAGTGGAGAAATACTCGGTTTTATAGGACCAAATGGTGCCGGGAAATCTACAACAATAAAGATGCTTTCCGGTATTCTAACACCATCATCTGGTGAAATCTCTGTTCTTGGATTTCATCCTTCAAAAGATAGAAAAAAGATGGCTTACAGAATAGCAACTGTTTTTGGTCAGAAGTCTCAACTTTTAATGCACCTTGCACCTCTTGATACATTTAAACTTCTTGGAGCAATATACAGTATAGATAAAAAGATGTTAAATGATAAGATTTCTAAATTCACCACTGACTTTGAACTTGAAAATATCATAAATGTTCCCACAAGAAAACTATCTTTAGGTGAGAGAATAAAGTGCGAAATCGTTGCCTCTCTTTTACATGAACCAGAAGTTCTTTTTCTTGATGAACCAACTATTGGCCTCGATATTATTATAAAGAAAAAGATCAGAGAACTTATCTTAAAGATGAATAAAGATTATAAAACAACAGTTATTTTAACATCTCATGATGTATCAGATATCGAAAAACTCTGTGATAGAGTCATAATCATAAATAATGGAAGAATTGTCTTTCAAGATTCTATGAAAAATTTGAAATACAACTTTTTAGGTAAGAAACAGATATCTTTGAAGACCGAAAATGACATAGATCTTAATATACAAAATATAAACATAGTAAAAAGAAAAGATAATGCTGCTAAAATTGATATTGACACAAAAATAGTTCCTATTCAAAATGTTATAAATGAAATCTTATCGAAGAATAATGTGATGGATATATCTATTGATGACCCACCACTTGAGGAGATTATTTCTGATATATATAAAAAAACAGGAGCCAGATAGAGATATAATCTAACTAAAAAAACCAATCTTTTATTCGGGTGGCACGATAAAGATTAAATTGCGCTATCTGGCAAATCCATCAAGGTTATAAAAGAAAAATAAAAAAAAGACAACTTTGCAGCATATTGAAATATAGCATTAAAACTTCGTTTTCATGTACTAAAATTAAATTGGAATAATAAATGAATAACATCAAAAAATACATTTATCTTGTAAATATGTCTCTTAAATCAAGCCTGGCATATCTCAAAGATTTTTTGATAAGCAAAATTTTTTTAGTGTTCGTCCTGATAACATTTTTCTTTGTTTACAGAACTTTACTGGGGCAGAATGACAAATATATGGGGTTTACCTTACCGATGCTACTTTATTACCTTGTTGTTACCGAGTCTATCGAGATGTCGAAGGTTCTTGTACATAACAGGATTTCAAGTGACATCAAAGACGGTTCAGTTGCTTACCAGCTAATAAGACCTATGTCATTTATACTGTATCACTTTTTTTCGAGTATAGGTGAAATAATCCTAAAAAATTTTGTCACCCTTGTTATAGGATTTTTAGCAGCTTTTGTAATCTCTGGATTTAAAACGATACCTGTATGGCAAATTTTTGCTGGTTTGCCCGTTATTTATGGCGCTGTCTGCCTGAACCTTCTTTTTATGATAAATATCGGGATGTTTGCATTTTACATAGAGGAAACAAAGCCTATCTACTGGATATATCAAAAGCTTGTATTTATAATAAGTGGACTTTTTGTACCACTTGAGTTTTTTCCACCCATCGTTCTTAAGATTTTGAGGTATTCTCCATTCACTTATATGAACTATTTTGCCGCCAAAATGGTCGTGAAATTTAATTTTATAGAGTATTTGCAGGGATTTTCTATCCAGCTTATCTATATAGTTCTTTTATTTTCAACAGCTTTTTTAATATATCAAAATGGTATAAAGAGAGTAAACATACAGGGTGGCTAAGATAAAACCTTCATAGATCTAAAGTGTACTTAAATATGACAAAAAAAACAAAAAAGGAAAAGTCATGAGAAAAAAACTGCTAGCAATATTTAACAAATTGAATTTAAAAGATTATTCCAGTTATTTCTCTTTACTTTTTATCTATACAAAAATAAACTTAAAATCACAACTTGCGTATAAAAAAGCATTTTTTCTCCAGGTTTTTGGGATGATTTTAAATGATCTTGGTTTTTTGATACTCTGGGCTCTTCTATTTGAAAGTTTCGAAGAATCCTTTAAGGCAAAAGGGATTGAATTTTCTGCGATAGCCCTTATATGGGGATTTTCAGCTTCAAGTTTTGGACTTATGCATGCGTTATTTGCAGGTTTTAGAGATCTGCCACGTATAATTATTGAAGGAAAACTCGATAATTATCTTCTTTATCCTAAAAACACCCTTTTTCTTTCAGGAGCAAGCTTTTCTGATGCCTCGGCGTGGGGTGATTTAATCTATGGGTATATTCTTTTCTTTATATTTCTTCCAAAAAGCATAACAGGTTTTTTTCTTTTTACTTATTTTATAATAATGGCAGCGATGTTTTTTGCTTCAATCCTGATAATGTTTTCATCTTTAACATTTTTTATAGGGAATTCCGAGCAGATAAAAGAGACTGTCTTTAATGCAATAGTTTCATTTTCAACATATCCTGAAAAGATCTATTCAAACCCTTTTCGAATAATACTATATACATTTATTCCAGTAGGCTTTGGCATCTATCTACCGGTAAGAGTAATAACTAAGTTTAACCTATTATTATTTATAGTGGCAACTATAGTTCCAACACTTTTACTTCTTCTTTCAGTTTTTCTGTTTTATAGAGGTTTAAAGAAGTATGAGTCTTCTAACCTTATAATTATGCAGGGATAAAACTTTTGTTCTGTAATTTTCCACTGTCGTAATAAAAGTCTTTTTCAAGGACTTTTGACTTTGGATTTTTGATTTGCGACTCTCATATCACTTACTACTAAATATATCTAAAAGTTTTGTATGTAACTTCGGATTTGATACAAAAATAGTTGGGGATTTGATATTCCAGGGAGCACCATCAGATTTGCTAACTGTACATCCAGCTTCCTCAGCTATCAATGCACCAGCTGCCATATCCCAGCTTTCAAGCCCATGCTCCCAGAATCCATCGAATGTCCCTTTTGCCACCTGACATAGGTCATAAGCAGCGCTACCAAACCTTCTAACTGCTGAAACATTTTTCAAAACATTTTCAAGTTCACTCATATAATCTCCAAGAAGTTGACTCTTAGAGTGTGGAAAACCTGTAGCAAGAAAACAGTGATCTATCCTTTCTGTTGAACTGCATAAAATTCTTTGCTTTTTTACAAAAATACTTTTTTCGTTATTTTTCACAAGAAAAGCTCCATTCCCTTTTATTGCCATGTAAAGTTCACCTAAAAGAGGAAAATATACAACACCAACGATGGGAAGCAAATCTTCACAAAGAGCAATAGAAACTCCAAAATAGGGAATCCTGTGGACATAGTTTTTTGTTCCATCAAGAGGATCAACTACCCAGCTTATACCTTCGATGTTGCCAAGAGTTTCTTCACCATAAAAGTTTATTTCTGGAGTAACTTTTTGGAAATATCTATATAATAATTCTTCACTAGCCTTATCTATAGAGGTTACTATATCTCTATTTCCCTTATCTTCTATAATAAATTGTTTTTTAAAGTTTCTCTTAAGGATATCACCACTCATTTTAGCAGCTTTTATGGCAATAGAAAGATATAGATCAAGTTGTTCCATCATTATCCTTTTGTAAAATAGGTTACTAAAAAAGATTTAATGTTTAATTGCTTTATGGATGCAAAAAGAAAAGAGATTTATCTGTATTTTTTATAGTATTAGCATCTGGAGCAATAAACCCCCAGTAAAAATAATCGAAATATTTTTTTATAACTTCATTAACCTCAGCAATCGTGACATTTTTATATGTTTTAAGAAAGTTTGCATAATAGCTATCAATCTGCTCATTGAGTAAAGAAACAACATCGTGAAAAAGATAATATTTACCCTTACCGTATGAACTATAAAGGTAATAATCGGTAAATAAAGAATTGTTGAAGCTTTCAAGATCAAATTCGGTTATACCATTCGTTATAAGATCCTTTATCGTTTGTTTGACTATCTTCATGCTATTTTCAGGATTATTTGTCTGCAAAAATATATAGCCCCAGGATTGATTTAGACTTGCCACATAAGAATAAATATCGTACACAAGGTTATTCTTTATCCTGACATTAATAAAAAGCTTGTTATTAAGAACATCACAGGCTATGTTAAAGGGAGCATAGTCTTTTGATGTATTAAGTGGACCAGGGAAAAAACAGCTTATTAGTGATCTTTTACTGTCTGAACTTGAATAGGTCTCAAGATTTTTTTTGCTTAATTTTGTTCTATCAACCTCTGTAAAGGTTAAATTATCTATGTCTGTTTTTCTATTTTTCATAAATGAAAATTTTTCCCAGAGAATATCTGCAATAACTGAAGGGCTCATCTTTCCACCACGAACTATTATTGTAAGGTTTTTAGGTTGAATCAACCTGCTGTACAGTTTTGATAGAGAATTGTAAGATATTTTAAGGTAAGAATCTGAAGTATCCAGTGAAGCGCCATAAAAAGTATTGTAAAAAGCATTTGTCAAGGCTAACCGCTTGGAATAATACTGAAGATCGTACTTATAAGAATTGGCAATTTTTGAAAAATCCTTCATCCATGCCTGATAATTAATATTTGTAGCAATAGTTTTGGAAAACATATCAGCAGCAATATCTGTTAAATAGCTTGAAAGGTGTGTGGAGCTTCCTTCAACGTAGTATTCAATATAATCATCATTTATGTCCAGATCGAAATTAAGTAAATATCCCATATTTAAAAGAGCTGAAATCTTATCTGTATCGTACTTTTTACCTGGCATAGCTACAAGATAACTTGTGAGTGCATTTTGAGTTCCAGCCGGTAAATTGTGCATACAAAGTGGGACATTTTTAAATATGTATGAAACCTCAACAGATTTATAAAAATTTGTCGATTGCTCATCAACTTCATCTTTTGGCTGTTGAAAAACATATACTTTGATACCATTTGGTAATGTAAACTGATAGATGTTATCATTTTCATTACCAATTTTTTGAATACTACTATAAAAATCTTCTTTAAGCTCTGCAGTCTGTGTAGTTGCACAACCAGCTGATAAGAATAAAATAGATACAAACAATGCTGATAAAATAATTATAATACCATATCTTTTTTTTATCATTCCTTTTTTCATAAAAACCCTTTTAATTTTTTAGCTCTTCGGTATTTAGTTGCGAAAAGCTTATTTTTTTCTCAATCTTAAATGTATAATATTTGGAAAAGAATAATTAAGGTTGCAACAACTTTTCATACCCAAATGAATTTGATTTGGCTTTATTTATAAGTATCCCAGCAACCCAATGCTTCCCTTTAAAGTATTTATCAATAAAAGCAGCAATATCTTCTCTTTTAATCTCATTGTATGCATAATAAAGATCCAATGCTTCTGGAAACATATTCAGGCACCAGAGCCTTGATACAACATGCCCTATAGTTTCAAGATCTTTATACTGATTGAGTTTTATCTGAGATATTGCATAGCTCTGCTTTGCCTGCTCAATATATGAATTATCCCAGTACGATCTATCATTAACAACCTTGTTCCAGCACTTTTTAAAAGTATTATAAGCTGATGCAACCTGATTAACAGGAAGTTGTGCAGAAAAAATTATTGGGCCATCAAATTGACATGTATCGTAATAAAAATCAAAGTTGTAGACATATTTAAGCATCTCCTTTGAAAATGGATGATTCTGATTACTCAAAGATGCTAAAAGGACATCTGCTGCATAGCCAAGTTTTTTACCTTCAGGATCACTGTTTCCAGGACCATTAAGCATAATATACATTTTAGCAATGTAAGGATTGTTCATATAGTTAAAAACAACAACATCCTTATCAAGAGATTTGACTGGCTCTACGGCTATTTTAACTGGTTCTTTTCCTTTCCAATCTGAAAAAAGCTGCGAAACAAGAGTTTTAGTCTTTTCAATATCAATATTACCAACAAGAAAAATAGCCGAATTTTTAGGAATAAAGAAATTTTCTTTTATTTCAGCAAGTTTTTCTATAGAAGCAGATCTTATAGTGTCCAGTTCTCCTAAAGGATCAAACCTAAAAAGCTGATCCTGATAGAGAGCTTGAGCCATTAATTTGTTTACAAGATAATATTCAGGATCAGAAATTCTAATATTATACTCCTCTTCAATAACTTTTTTTTCTCTTTCAAGCTCAGCTGGGTCAAGAGCAGTATAAACTATAGAATCATGAGCAAGTTTTGCAGCTGGCTCTAAGAGATATTCCGGAAATGTGTAATAGTAAACAACATATTCCTGAGATGTATAACCATTGTAGTATATTCCCAGGTGTTTTAAAGTTTCGTAATATTCCTCTGCTGTTTTCATATTTTTATTTGCCTTAAAAAACATATGCTCAAAGATATGCACATAACCAAATGTATCTTTAGTTTGAGTATAAGCACCTGTTTTTGAAGCTAGCCATATTGAAACAAGAGGAAGATCTGACTTAGGAACAAGGTAAACCTGCAAACCATTATCCAGCGTAAAAGTTTCATATTTGAGCAAATGAGAATAGTCTGCTGATAAGACAAATAGAAATAAAAAGATTAAAAGTGTAGAAAGTAAAATTCTTTTCCCATTCATAAAACTACCTTTATCTTAATATATAACTTTCTCATTATTTATATCACAATATTAATTTTTTAAAACATTTTATTTTGTAATTTTATCAATTTTAATTTTTGAAATTTAAAAGAAAAAGCAATATTTAAATAACTAACTTTTAGATTTAATACGATTTTTTCTATAAAAAAGGCAGACCCAACTGGATCTGCCCCAAAAAAATTATAGATAATTATAAAGCTTTAATAAATTATCCAATAAGTCTTAAAATTCTTACAACTTATAATTTCATTGTAATTCCAATACCCCAGGTTGAAACCCAACCTATATAAGCATACTCAAGTATAAGACCCATATTTTTAGAAAAATACCAGGAAACTCCTGAAACAGCAGCAAAACCTATCTCGAAGTCATTATATTCACTATAATAATTACCCATGTAAAAAGCAAACCCTAAACCAATGCCTTCGTAAAAGTCAAGATTTGTCCCTTTGACACCAATATGAAGCATGAAAAAAGGGGCAGCTCCAATATAACTTTCAAAGCCATAACCAGCATAGCTCCAACCTTCATATAAGACTTTAACAGCAACACCATAATCTATAGGCCAGATATTTGCTATATTCCACTCACCAAGAGTGTACTCAACACCTGCATTGATACAAAAACCCCACCAATATCCAGCTGATGCATAGAAAGAAAGATCCCCATTGTCAAGATAAGATTGAAAAAATTGGGATATATCGTTATTTTCTTGAGCAAGAACTGGTGTAGAAATCAACAACAAAAGAAGAACAACCAGCATACATTTTTTCATAGTTCACCTCCAAGATGATAAGAGATGATAATTAATCATATTTATTTGTCAATCAAAATAATAATATTATTAATAAAAATTTTATTAAAATTCCATAAATTTACCTGCTATACTATATTATGTTATATTATATTCGTATGAAAATATTCAAATTTTCTTCCTTTTAAATTTTAAACATTATTCCAATTCCCCATGATGAAAAACCGATATATGCATATTCAAAAATTATTGACAAGTTTTTGTTTATAAACCAATTTAAACCAGCGATTTCAGTAAAAGTTGCGCCATCAGGAATTTTAACACCAATGCCTATCCCTTGATAAAGTTCAAGATTAATACCAGAAAAACCTATATGAATCATGAAAACAGGAGAAATGCCAATATGTCCGCTGTAACCATTAAATATAAATTTACCACCAAGAGAGTAATCTATAGGTAAAACATTTGAAATATTCCATTGACCAAGAACAAACTCTGCACCTGCATTTAGAGTGAACCCAAGTAGAAAACCAGAAGAGATGTAAATACATAGATCATTTGTGCTTAAGTATGATGTAAAATACGATTTCTGACTTCCCTTTTTTTCATCTGCAACAACATTTATACTAAAAATTGAAAAAATCAGTGCAATAAAAATAAATATAGCAAATAGATCATATTTTTTAACAAATTTTCCATATTTCATATATTCCTCCTTCTCTCGAAATAACATTGGTTATAATTTTAAAAAAACCAACTTAATATATCCCCTTTCCAATTTCATAATACAATTTTTTCATAATTTGACAATTCGATTTGATTAATTTTAATTAATGGCTCTCCTGCACAAAAAGATAGATTTTGCTGGTTTATTTACTTCTTGCTCTTCTTTATTTTACATGAGTATAATTTAAGTTTAAGTTTGTTCATTTGCACACAGCTGGCTCTCTAAGAACTTTTTTTATATCTCTTTTTTATAGGTTAGGTTCATTAATATAGTTAAATTAGAACAGATAAAAGTTTATAAAAGCCAAATGAAACTGCGTAAGCCAATATTGTCTGATAAAAAATAGCTATCCACATCCACTTTTTTCCTGCTTCTTTTCGTATAACAGCTACAGTTGCAAGACATGGAATATATAAAAGAACAAACACAAGAAAGGCATATGCGGAAGCAGGGTTGAAATATAATGGCAAAGCTAAAGCCAGAGATTCACCTGTAGTTGAGGTTAATAATGAAGCCAGACTTGCTATTACAAGCTCTTTGCCTATAAATCCAAAAATTAAAGCAACAAATACTTGCCAGTAACCAAAACCTAAAGGTTTTAAGATTGGAGTGAAAACTTTAGCAAGACTACCAATGATGCTCTCTTCACTTCCATAGGCTTTACCAGCTGGAAAATATGACAGAAACCATAGGATTATTGATCCTGTTAAGACATAAACAATAATTCTTTTTAGAAAATCCCACACTTTTAAAGACATTACGGTAAAGGCATTTTTTAAAGATGGAGCTCTATATGGGGGCAAATCTATCAACAAAGTAGCATCATCATTTTTAAAGTATATAAATTTAAAGATTTTTCCGACAAGAAGTGATAAAATGACTCCTAAAAGATATAGCGAAAAAACAACTATTGAAGCATTTTTAGGGAAAAATACCTGGGCAAATAATAGGTATACAGGTAGCCTTGCAGAACATGACATCAAAGGATTCATTAAGATTGTGATTATTCTATCTTTTGGAGTTTCCAGTGTCCTTGTTGCCATGATAGCAGGGACATTGCAACCAAATCCTAAAATCATCGGAATAAAGGATTTGCCATGAAGTCCAGCAATATGCATGATCTTATCCGACATAAAACTAGCTCTTGCCATATAACCAGAATCTTCCAAAAAGGAAATAAAGAAAAAAAGTATGCCAACAGATGGTATAAACGCAGCAACTGAAGCTATAGGAGGTATGATACCATTAATAAGCAAAGATATTAGAAAATCTCTGGAACCTATTTCAAGTAAGAAGTTTTCAACAGAATTTGATAGCAGATCAAAAAGTTTTTCTATCAAGTCAGATAAAGGCTGACTTATTGTAAAGGTCAACTGAAAGATTAAGAACATTATCAGTAAAAATATTAGTAAACCCCCAAATTTTGAGATAACAATCCTATCAAGTGCATCTGACAATACAAACCTTGTTTTATTTGTTTCTTTATGTTTAGCAATCTCATTTGCAAGAGCTTTGGCTTTGCTGTAACGATAATCGATAAGATAGTTTGCAGGATCCTGTTTGTATTTTCTAATTATATTTGCGGCATATTCTTTAACCATTGCGGAAAGATACAGCTTTTGTTCGTTATTTAGTGGAAGAAGATCATATACCAGGTTGTCAAGGCATAATAACAAGACCGAGGAAAAGTAAAGTATTTTTCTATCAAATTCTGGAAGAAATTCCTCCAATTTTTGAAATAGGTCATCAATATATATTTGCATACCAGGCGGTATCAAGTTTATCTCTTTTCCTTTATTTTCTAACAAAGTAGAATTTAAAAGTTCTGAATTCTCCACTCTCTCATTTTTTTCTTTATCACTTGAAGATAGAATGGAATCAAGATTTTCCAATAATGAATCGATCCCTAACTCTTTTAAAGCGCTTATCGTGACAGTTTTGATAGGCAAAAATTCTTCAAGTTTATCTGTGTTTATTGTTATTCCATAAGATTCAAGTTCATCAGCCATGTTTATGGCAAGTAAAATCGGTATCTTTCTATCCAGCAATGATAAAACCAGCATTAAACTTCTTTCCAGCATTGTTCCATCAATTATTATGAGGATGCAATCCGGAGAATTTTCTATAAGATATCTTTTTGCGAGTATTTCATCTTCAGAATCAGAATAAAAACCCCATAATCCTGGTAAATCTACAAGTGTAACATTGTAATTTTTGGTAGAAAAATATCCCTCTACTTTATCAACAGTTACTCCTGACCAATTACCTGTTTTTTGATTTGAACCGGTTAGTACATTGAATAATGTGGTTTTCCCACTATTAGGATTACCAATAATTGCAACAGTTTTTTTATTCATATCTTTCCCTTTATAGTAACTATAAGCTATATTTTAAATCCAGCTATTTAACTCCAGTTAATCTACTTTGATAACATATATATGCATAGCTGCTCCTCTACCCAGACCAAACCTCAGGTTATCTTTTGCAATCAAAACCTGTCCAGATTGATTGTTTAAAACTTTTATTTTATCATTCATGACTATTCCCATCTGTTTTAATCGAAGCTGTATCTTAAAACCTTTAAATCCCACTATTTGATATTTTCCTTCTTTTGCATTATTCAACAATAAAACAGGTTTGCCATTAAATAAGCCTAAATCTTCTTCGTCAGATTCATCAAGTAAGAGAGAATCATGTATAAAAGTATTATATTCATCTTCCTGCTCTTTTTTATTTTGGTTTTGAATACTAACATATTCTTTAAAATGTTGATATATTTGTGGATGATTCTTGAAAAAACTGTTCAAATTTTCAAAATCCTTTATACACTTTGAAAGGTAATGCTCTATTTTACAAACTATCTTTTCAATATATAAATTATCTAAAGAGGTAAATAGCTTAAAAAAATCCGTGATTGTCTGCCTTCTATTAAGTATATCCTCTGCAATAGCAATACCAGAAGGAGTAATATCAATATGTTCATATTTATCATGTATAATATAACCTCTATCAGTAAGGATCTTTACAGCTGAATTTGCTGATGGGCTCGATACTCCCATGACTTTAACAACATCTCTTAATCTCACTGTTTTTTGATCTTTCAAGAGAGTTGCTATAGCCAAAAGGTAATCTTCTAATGATGGAGAGAGCCTTGATGAACTAAAAACACTTATACCATTTCTCATTTTGCCTTCTTTTTTCTGATCTGGAATTCTATGGTCATATGTTTTATAAAAGTATAATTACAAAAATACATAGTCCGCTTTCTTGTTTAATCTAAATAATTTATATGTTATGAATAATTTTAGTCAATCCTAAAAAAAAATTATTTGACTATTATCGAAAAAATTATAGATAAATTAAAATGTCGTATAAATGAATGTTCTGGAGGTAAAAATAAAGCAATGTATAAGCCCGCCTTTTCTTATCTTGAAATTACTGCAAATGATAAGAACAACAGAATATTAAAAAAAAGGGAAATACTTGAAAATCTCACTAAAAAACACCCCACCCCTTTTCTTATCTTGCAGGAATCGGAAATCCGAAAATCTCTGGGGTACTTTCGAAAATATATCCCTGAGATATTTATCCACTATGCCATCAAATCTAACGCTGACACCTGGATTCTCGATATGCTCAAGGATGAAAACATCTGCTTCGATGTTGCTTCTGCTGGTGAGATAAGCTTGCTATCGAGACTTAAAATTCCCGGAAGCAGGATGATACTTGCTAATCCTATAAAAAATGAACAATCTCTTGATTTTATGTTTAAAAAAAGAGTCGAATCCTATACCTTTGATAATGAAGCAGAACTTTTGAAAATCTATAATTTTAAAAAAAATCACAATTATCATTTTACACCAAAAGCAGTTTTACGCATAAAAACCTACTCTGTGGATGTTCAGACAGATCTATCTCTTAAGTTTGGTTGTACTGTCGAAGAAGCTCCTTATCTCATCAAAAAAGCATATGATCTTGGGCTCCAACCTGGTGGACTTGCTTTTCATGTTGGCACTCAGTCTTATCTTGTCAACAATTATCGTAAAAGTCTTGATGATTGTTTTACTATTATTAGAAAAGTAAAAAAAGATTATGATATTGATATTAATCTTATAGATATAGGTGGAGGATTCCCTGTCGATACTGAAAAGGGAAGTGGTATAGATAATCTTGATGGCTTTTTTAAAGAACTCCGTGATGTTTTGCAATCCTATGATTTCTCTGGTATAAATCTTTATGCTGAACCAGGACGTGTTATATCAGCTTCTTCTGGATCATTGATAACGACTATTATCGGTAAAAAACAGAGGGATGGAGTTAACTGGCTTTTCCTAAATGATGGTGTTTACGGTTGTTATTCTGGAGTGGTTTATGATCATGCTAAATTCGCTTTTTATCCACTTGATAAAAAATATTACTCCCCCCAGTATGCTGGAAAACTTGTTCCTTACACAGTAGCTGGACCTACCTGTGATTCTATTGATATTATTGCGGAAAATGTATATCTTCCAGCTGACATAGAAATTTCAGACAAAATTTTTTCTACAGATATAGGTGCATATAGTATAATGTCAGCTACTAAGTTTAACGGCTTTCAACCAGCAACAGTTCTTTATCTTAATGCTAAAGATAAACTTGAAAATGTTCACATCGATATCGATTTTGATATCATGAAACTTATCGATGATATTACAATCTCTATAATCGATTAGATTTTTATTAAAATAAAAGTGTCGGATTTTTTATAAAGTCTAAAGTCAAAAATCGGAGAAAATATTTTATTCATAGAACCAGACAACAGAAATTCTTAAGTTTAAGCCAGGGAATGAACTGAGCGAATAAATTTCGGTAAATCTGACAAATTAATTCTCTCGCTATTCACTTATCTATGAAGTTAAGTCATGTAAACAAAAAAAGTGAAGAACCTTTTTTAAATTTAAAACAATTAACAATTTCTTTAAACTGAACTTGAAAAAAAAAGACCGGGCGTAAAACCCGGTCTTTTTAATTTAAAACAATAAACTATTTTTTGCCCTTCATAGCATCTCTTTTAGCCATATCGATATCTCTATATTTTGAATAACCATATCCGATGTCTCTGAAGAAATAGTTAAGAACCCAGTTATAAACCAAACTATAGGACTCTCTATGAACACCTAAAACCCATGGGCAATCTTCAGCAGCTATCTTAGCAGCTTTTGAATAGAGTTCATTTCTCTTCTTTGATTCGCCCATAACTTTGAATTGATCATATAAAGCGTTGAATTCAGGATTATCATAATTTGCTGCATTAGGACCAGGAGCTTTGTTAGGACCGTAGAGAAGTTGTAAGAAGTTCTGAGCATCTGGATAATCAGCACCCCATGCTATACCACCTATCTGAACCTGATGGGTATCTATCTTGCTTAAGAAAGTTGGCCAGTCACAGGTCTCAATATTGAGAACAATACCAATCTGTGCCCAGTTGTTTTTATTAAACTCAGCCATCTGTCTTGATGTTGTTGATGTTAAAGTTGTATACATGAAAGCAGGTAAACCCTTTCCTTCTGGATAACCAGCTTCAGCTATAAGCTGTTTAGCCTTTTCTACATTGTAAACACCATATGGGTTAACATATTTAGGATCATAACCACCAAGTCCTGGAGGAATAACAGTTTGAGCTTTGATGGCTCTATTGTTGTAGAAAATCTGGATCATCTTGTCTCTATCTTGAGCCATGGATATAGCCTGTCTTAACTTTCTATTTTTCCCAAGAATAGGATCATCCATGTTGAAAAATTCGTAAGTAACATCAAGAGTTGGGTTGATATCGAGTGTTAAACCCTTTTCTTTGAGTTCAGGTGTTAAATCTTTAGTAGGAGTAATTGATTTAGCAAATTGATCTTTTGGAATACCACCGATATCAAGTTCACCAGCCATAAGTTTTAACCATGCAGGGTTAGTCTCTTCGATAACATAGTAAACAAGCTTATCGATAAAAGGAAGTTTTTTTCCAGCATACTTTAACAAACCAAGAGATTTAGCCTTTTCACCAGCTTCTCTAGGATAGTACTCGTTTCTGTAGTAAGGGTTTCTTGTAAGAACAAACTGGTTATCAACGATAGTTTGTTTATGATCAAGGGCATAAGGACCGGTTCCGATAGGATGGTTAATCCAATCTTCACCATAGACATCTACAACTTCTTTAGCTACAGGCCATGTAAAGGTCATAGCAAAACAGTAAAGAATCTGTGGATAAGGTGTATTTAAAGTTATACTGAAAGTATAGTTGTCGATGATCTTAACACCTTCTGGAAGTTTGCTATAGTCAGCCGCACCATTTTTCTCAGCAGCATCTCTCCAAACATCAAAACCTTTGATAAAACCGTCAAAAAGCCACCAACCACCAGACTCTGTATTATTAGGATCACCAAGTCTTAAGAGTGTGTAAACAAAGTCATTGGCAACAACAGCTCTTCCCTTACCATTCTTAAAAACCTTTTTTTCTGGATCATAGTAAGAAATGTTTTTCTTGATTTTGAAAGTATAGGTAAGATTATCTTTTGAAACAGCAGGCATACCGTCGGCAAGGCAAGGTTCAAGTTCATAAATATCTGAAAGATATTTGTACTGAAAGAGACCTTCAAAAATATTTCCACCAACAGTAGCGGTGTAAAGGTCAGTAATAACAGTAGGATCAAATCCTTTGATTTTCTCAGGAATTGAAGAATACAATACCTTCTCTTTAGTTTTTGCAAAGCCAAACATTAATGAAACAGCTAAAAGAAGGACTAGTGCTACTACTGCAATTTTAGTAAATTTTCTCATTATAGTTCCTCCTAGTCTAGATGTCTAATTTATAATTAGTAATGAAATTTTGTCAATACTTTTTTGTAAAATTTCATTATTTTTTTTCTGAATTTAAATAAGGTGAAAAATGCCTCTAAATTGAATCTTAGCAATGATTATCAAATTTTTTTAGAAGAGTGAGTATTACTTAAATTCCAGTTTTAAATCAATGCAGGCAACTCTTTTATCTTTGTATTTGTTTTAAAATAAATTTGTATTTTTTCACAAAAATATGCACTTTTTAAATATAGTAATTAAATTTATGAATTAAATTCTTAATTTATGATATTAAAATTTATTTAACATTACTCAAAGGGAATTTTATCCAGATTTCATTTAAATAATTGCAAAAAACTACAAAATGTTAAACTGGTTATAAATGCAAAGATAAAATAATTTTAAATTAATATTATGGAAATACTTTACAGATACTTAAATAATATTTCATATTTAAATGATTTTTGCTTTGATATAGATCCCATAATCTTTCCCCTGATCCTGCAAAAAAAGCTACTTTTTAACTCTAACAGCTGGTTCAAAAATCAAAAAAACTTAGATAGTATTGACTTCAATGTTATTGATTCAAAAATCAATCAATCATATGAATACTTAACTAACAGTACATACTATGACTTTTTAAAAATCAACTCCAATTATATATCAAATGAAAGCTTTAAAAATAACGATATTCTATCCAGCTTTAAAGTTGTCGAATTTACCGCTTTTTTTTCCTCCCTTTTTGCTTTTGGCTCTCGAAAATTCATAATATCATTTTTATCAAATCTTTTTTCCACTATTTCTCCTTTTGATATTACCGGTAGTAAGCCTAATTTTTTTGATCCTCAAAATAAAGAAAATATTGAGATTTTTTCAAAACTCCCTTATTATAGATGGGTTAATAAAAAAATATTATTCTTGCTTCTCGCTGCATTAAATGAATTTTACTGCGAAAATGACTCAATTTTGCATTTTATAATAAAAAAAATTTCCATTGGAGACAGCTATGGTAACCTCAATACAAAAGTTCAGAATGCAAATAATCTAGAAATTACAGCTAAAGTGTCTAAATACAAAAACATCCAGACCGTAACATCAAAGCATCTTACTTTATCAACAAAACCTTTAATAAGTTATATGATCCTCTTTTCAAATGATATTTTTAAGAGAATAATTGCGCTTTCAAACAAAAATCTGAACTTAAAAATCAACAATAATGATATGAAAATTTTAAAAAATCTTCTTGTTCAAGATTTGAAAGGAAGCAGCGCTAAAAGGTATAATCTTTTTTTGAAATGGATGATAAAAGATACTTTTCCTGATACAAATTTATGGAACTATTTTATAACAAATCATCTGAACTTTTTTATTGATCCTTTTTTATATACTCGTGGTAAAAGACTAAATAAAAGTTCTATTACCAAATCGGACGACTTATCAGCTGTAATGTTAGATGGTCCAGAAAAAAGCCCTGAAGATTTTTTGTTAAATAAAGAAGATATTATTGATATTTTTAATAAAAAAAATCTGTTTTTCCCTCTTGATGTTCATATATTAAAGAAAACAAAGATATTATTTCTGTATTCACTGGAGTCTACCTTCTATTTCCTATATGATTCAGAGGATAATAACTTTTTTGAGTTCAGATTTGCTATAAAGTCAAATGTTGAAGCATCTGAAAAAAACTCATCAAGCTTAAAAAACTCATCAAGCGCAACATTATCTACAAATAGAGAACCTATCATCAAATCACCTGATAACACAGCGACCATAAATGGATCATCTATCAGCACTTCACCTGATGATACATCGATCACAAATAAATCATCGATTAGCAAATCTGATAAAAAAAAAGAAGATGAGATAAAGATAAACCTTTGTGATACTTCAAAGGAAAATATCGAAATATTCAAGCTTTTCTATGATAGATATGAAAATTTTACGGATAAAAATGAAAATCATAAAAATAATTCCTTTGCGGATAGATATAAAAGCAAGAAAGAAAATTTCTTTATAGATGCATTTTTGTACCTATTAACTTTTTATAAAAAAATTAACAAAATTGAAAATATAGATCATCAGGATATAGATAAAGGCTTTGACAGTAAGAAAAAATTTCATAATTTTCCTTTTCAAGAGGATCTCAACGGTAAAAATAATACTATTGAACCACAATTAAAACCAAATTTTTATAAAATCGTCTCTCAGATTGATAAAAACCAAAATTTTTCTAATAAAGCTTCTTTTGATGGTGATCATGCTAAAAAAACTATTAAGAACCAGCAATTTGTGAATCAAAATTCTAAAATAATTGAGCAATTTCAAGGAGAAAATAAAATTTATCTTCTATTTTTAGAATATCTTTATAAACATAAGGATTTTTTTGAAAAAGCTCTTAAAACAAATGATATATTTAAGAATAGTTACAATATGCTGTCTCCAATAACCGATTTTTATAGGATATTTGATCAGGATGATCCTTTAATTTTTGATCTTCCTCTTTCTATACTAACATCCTCGATCTTTAAAGAAAAACTTAAAACTAACCTCGAATAAATCGATTAAAACAATATGGTTTTTCAATTTTATAGATAATATTTGAAACGAAACTTCAGGAATTTTTATGGAAAAGAAAATTTTGCACATTTTTTTTGCAAGTCTTGCACAGATTCCAAAGGATGATTTTGTCTATGTATGTAGTAGCTGCAAGAAAGAGTACCCAATAGACAGCAAAAGATACCTTTGTGATGATTGCAGTAAAAAAAATAAAAAAGGTCTCCCCCTTGAGGGGACTTTGCTTGTTAAATTGCCTGAAAAATTTATAAAAACCTGTAAAAATTTTATTTTAAATAATCTAGATGACTTTGAAAATTTTTTTTTAGAAAATGAATTCATAAATGATGACCTAACAATTGATAAATCTAAAGATGATAAGTTAATCAATGATAAGCCTATTAATGATAAATATTTTAACGATTCTAAAAAAGTAAATAGTAAACCAATTTCTATTCCCGTTTTACCTTTTTTCCCGGTTGAGAGCAAGTTCTTTCCTTCCCTTCCTATCGGCAAAACTCCAGCGATTTTCTCAAAAAGACTATGTCAGCACCTTGGAGTAAAAGATCTTCTTTTGAAGTGGGAAGGAACCAATATTTCTGGGTCATACAAGGATAGGGCATCTATCCTTGTATCTTCCCTGGCTAAAAAATTTAACGAAGATACTCTATCAGTTGCCTCAACTGGTAATGCAGCTTCTTCAATCTCTGCTGTTTGTGCAAATATGGAACAGAATCTTTTTGTTTTTGCTCCAGCAAAAGCACCAATAGCCAAACTTGTTCAAATCTTGCAGTATGGAGCAAATCTATTTTTAATAGATGGATCTTATGATGAAGCATTTGATCTATCTATGCAGTTTTCACAGCAGTTGGGTTTTATAAGCAGGAACACAGGATACAATCCACTTACCATAGAAGGAAAAAAATCTGCAGCTTTTGAGCTTCTTTTCCCTCGAGCAATAAGAAAAGGACTGGAGAATGATTTATCTAAAAATGGATATACCCCTTTTGTGCCTCCAGATTATATATTTGTCCCTGTTGGAGACGGAGTTATATTAAGTGGCTTAATAAAAGGCTTTAATGACCTTAAAGATTGTGGCTTTATAGATAGATTTCCCAAAATTATAGGTGTTCAATCCTCCAATAGCAATTATATCGAAAGTGCATTTAGAACTGGTATTTTTAGAGATGATTATAGAGCTAAAACATTAGCAGATTCCATCTCTGTAAATTCACCAAGATGTGGATATTTAGCAATAGATTTTTTAAAAAAGTGTGGTGGAGATATGATAAGTGTTTCGGATGATGAGATCCTCGATGCTCAAATTTTGCTTTCAAGTTTGACAGGGATATTTGCCGAACCATCATCTGCTGCAACCATAGCTGGAATAATAAGGTATAAAAAAGAAGCTATAAATGGTTTAGATCCTTTTAAGAAAATAGTTGCACTTTTAACAGCAACAGGACTTAAAGATATAGAATCTGCAAAAAAAAAGATCAATTTGCCAGAGTCTCTACCACCTGATTTCAACAGAGTAATGAATTATTACGAGAAGCTAAAAAAATAGAATATGGTTCATCTGGTAAATCAGTATTTTACTTTTTTTATTTTTATACGCTCTTCATTGTTTAAAAAAGTAGAAAGTATAAAGATAGAAGTTCACTTTGTTCGTATAACTTATACAAAGAAAAAGCGAAGAACTTATTTATAAACATGAGTAAATCTGCTTTTTTTATAAATATTACAATTGCTAGATAAACGATTATGTATATACTTTACTATACAGGTATTACTTTAATCTTAAAAATACTCATTAACCATATGAACTTAGAATATTGAAAAAAGATAACTAACAAATTAGAATAAAAAAAATAGCTAACATTAAAAATAAGGACTAAACTAAAAGAGATATATGGAAAAAGAAGAGCTCAGAATTATTGAAAGAAGAAGAAAAGAAAGAATTTATTGCATAATTTTAGCAGCAGGTAATTCTGAGAGGATTGGCAAATGCAAGCAAGAACTACTATTAAATAATGTACCACTTCTTCTCTGGAACATGAAACCTTTTTTATGCTTTGATGTAACTTTTGTTATTGTCAGCGGAAAGTACTTCGCAAACATCAATGAAATTTTTAAAAAAAATATAAATGAAAAATATGATAACTACTCATATTATAACTACCTGTGCTCTAAAACCTATAATATAGAGAATAAAAATCCTCAAAATGGTATGTTTTCAAGCCTAAAAACGGGACTTGAGTTTATTTTCAACAACCTTGAAAAAGATACAAAAAAAGATTTTCAAATACCACCTATCTTTTTTACTTTATCAGATATGCCTTTTGTACAAAATCAAACTATTGAAAGCCTATATGATAGCCTTTTATTAAGTAAAGTTGATTTCTGTGTTCCAGCTTTTAACCTTCAAAATTTTGAAAAAAATGAGCATATAAATAAACATAATAATTACAACAAACTCGCACAATACATTTATAATAAATTTTATAATAAATATTCAAATAAACATTTAGACCAATATTCAAGCGCAAAAAAAAATTTTTCAAATTCAAAAGATAAAAAAAATTATTTACATCCAAAAAATGAAAAAGAATATTTAAATATCGAAAATGTTTCAGCAATTCGCAAAAAGGGGCATCCGGTAATTTTAAGTTCTAAATTTGCTTGCAAATTTTTACAGCTTGATAATATTAGTATACTAAGAGATGTTCTAAAAACGGGCAGTTTTTTTGAACTTGAAACTTGCGATATTGGAACTATTTTTGATATAGATACGATGTTTGACTATAATCTTGCAGCTGATTTTTTGAATGATGGCTTTTTTATTTGAAATATAGATACATTTTATGAGTAATTATTTACGATTTATGCATCTGTGTTATTTAATTTTTCTATCTATATCATTAAATCAGTAAACTTTATAAAAGCTACACATCTTAAAATATAAATTTGATATGATAGAAAATTTTAAGCAAATAAATTTAACCTGGCAATCCTATTTTTAATGACATAAAGATTTATATATATATGTTTAAGATATATCAAAAGGAACATGGATGGAACAAAAATATGATCTTTCTTCCAATAACAGAGAGAATAAAAGTTGTCAGATAACAAGAACTTCTGAGATCAATTACGATAACATCCGACTTGATATATGGGATAAGATTAGAGGCGAAGCCCAATATACAGATGATATTGAGATAGAGGATACTCTTTTCATATCGATAGTTCGTTCTACGATTCAAAGAGGAAAAATTATATCTATACAACTTCCACATATCCCTCGAGGTTATTTTATATTTAATCACAACCATATTCCAGGTTCCAATATATGGCATTACTTTCTTGACGACTGGAAGTTTTTAGCTGATGATATGGTAAATTTTATCGGTGAACCTATACTTATAATAGCGGGACCTTCTTTACCTGTCTGTCATGAACTTGCCTCAAAGGTTATTGTCAGGTACGAACCCATGCAACCCATCAATAATGTTGCTGACTCATTTGATGAAAATATTGAAGCTATTTACTCTTCTGCCTCATCAACAAAAACACCAGCTTTTGATAAAAGTATGGGCAAAAACTTATTCAAGCAACTTGGTTATCTTTCAGGTGATAAAAAAGCTCTTCCCTCAAAAAGTTTGAATATTTTAAAATACATTAATCACTTTTTTTACGAGAACGAAAATAAACTTGTTTCAAAAACCAATAATATTCTTAAATCAGACAAATTTACTGAATTTTTCGTAACAGATAGACAGGAACATGCATACCTTGAACCTCAAGGTTTCATAGCTTTTTATGAAGATGATGTTCTCGTTTTGAAAGGATCTATCCAGTGCCCATTTTATGTCTTGAAGGCTATTACCGAACTTTTAAATTTACCAGAAGATAAAATAAGAATACAACAGGCTGCAACTGGTGGTGCGTTTGGTGGAAAAGAGGAATTTCCCTCTATAGTAGCGTCATTTGCAGCACTTGTTACTTACCTTACAAAAAAACCTTCTAAAATAATCTTTGAAAGAACAGAAGATATCGAAGTAACAACAAAAAGGCATCCTTCATACATCCTTTTACGAACAAAAATGGGAAAGAATGGAAAGATTAAAAGCATTGAAAGCGATATAATACTTGATGCAGGAGCATACTGTGGTATCTCTCCAGTTGTACTGGCAAGAAGTGAAATAGCTGCTGCTGGCATATATAAAACGCAGGCAGCTCGTGTAAGAGCCAGAGCTATGGCTACAAACAATGTTGTTTCAGGAGCATTTAGAGGTTTTGGAGCACCTCAGAGCTTTTTTGCACTTGAGATGATGATAAACCATATTGCAGATGATCTATTTTTATCCCCCATAGATATTCGAAAACTAAATGTTTTACAACAGGGAGATATATCAGCAACAGGTGGAAAAATGAGGCAAAAAGTTCTTATTCCACAAATGCTTGATTGGATTGAAGAGAAAACAGATTTTACTGCTAAATATAATGAATACAAAAGTAAAAGCAAAGAATTCTTCAATGATATTTACAGGATAAGTACTGCTAATAAAGATAAAAAACTCGAAACCTTGATTAATAAGTTTGAAAAACATCCAGAGCCTTTGAAAGGGATAGGGATAAGTACCGTATTTCACGGATGTGGTTTCACGGGACGTGGAGAAGAAAATATTAAAGCAACTATCAGGGTGAAGTTTGATCTGGCGGCAAAACAAAGTAACAAAAACCTTGAAGACACTCCAATATGCGAAATTTTTGTATCTACTGTTGAAATGGGACAGGGATTACTTGAAGTATTTAAGCAAATTGCGTCGCGTGTGCTTAACATCGATAAAAAACAGGTAAAGATAATTTCAGGGGATACACATCTCGTACCAGATTCTGGTCCAACCGTTGCAAGTAGAAGCACGATGATCGTTGGCGGACTTATATATGATGCCTGCCAGAAGATCATTTCTGAAAGTTTGCCAGAACTGACACTCACCTACAAAAGTCCGCCAGATATAGTATGGGACGAGGAAAACTCTCAAGGCGACGCATATCCCGCATACTCCTGGGGTGTTTGTGTAACCGAGCTTTCAGTTGACCCTATAACCTTTCAGGTCAGCATAAGTAAAATAACATCTTGCTTCGATATTGGCAAAGCATTGAATGAAAACGCTGCCATAGGTCAGGTTATAGGCGGTTTTGCTCAATGTATTGGCTGGAGTCTTCTTGAAAAATGTGAGATAAAAGATGGCAAAATTTTGCAGAGAACTTTTACAGACTATGCTATCCCCTCAAGTATGGATATACCCCCTATTGAGATCAAATTTTTCGATAATCCGTACGATAGAGGACCTTTTGGTGCAAAATGTCTCGGTGAGCTTCCATTTGTTCTTCCTCCACCATCGATAATATCAGCTATAGAGACATCAGTAAGCAAAAGATTCTTTCAAATACCGCTTACGCCTGAGGTCATTCAAAGAGAGATATTAAGTTAAGTATTTTGTTTTTAGACGAATCAAAAATATCATAAAAGAAGAACATGATGAAATGTAATAATATATATATTTGCTTTTCAATCATCATGCGACATAAGTAAAGGTCATAGGTCTGATACATTTAATGGTGCTAATATTGAGTTTTAAATTGCCAATTTTACAATACCAGTAATATCGGATAAAGGATTCTGAGGTTTATGCTTATGAAAATAGAATTTACATTGAACTCGATTCCTGTGAAGCTTGATCTGAACCCATCTAAAAGGTTACTTGACATACTTCGGGACGATCTTAATGTCAAATCACTCAAGGAAGGATGCGGTGAGGGGGAGTGTGGAGCCTGCAGTGTAATTATAAACGGAGACCTTGCAGCTAGCTGCATTACAGCAGCATTTTCAATCTCAGGTAAGCAGATTATTACACTTGAAGGGGTACGAAACACTGAGCTATACGATTGCATTGAAGATTCATTTGCATTATTTTCAGCCAGTCAGTGCGGGTTCTGCACACCTGGTATGGTTCTTGCCACATACTGTTCAATCAAAAAGCTAGAAAACTTAGAAAATATGATATCTCCAGGAACTGAGTTTAACAATGATTTTAATATCAATAAAAATGATGACTATCTATTGAATTTAAACTGTGGTAATAAAATAGAAGATTTTAAAAGTTTACTAAAACCAGATTACAAGAATCTTCTCTTACAATACTTTAAAAAATCGATTGAAGGGAATCTTTGCAGGTGCACAGGTTATACTCAGATCGTTGATGCTATGTATGATGCTTTTATTTGTTATTTCTCAGATAATGAATAGATAGTGATTCTATATTTAGTTTAGCCACTGGAAAAAAGAAGTAATTTTGTATTTTTTTTATGATAGAATTAAATCTTTCTGGAGTTTCAATGCAGGAAAATTTTAATAATCTGGAAAATCATGAAGTTTTTTATCCTTTGTCTGTTGATGAAGCACTCAACATTTTAGAAAAACATGCTTGCACAAAGTATGCTGGCGGAACCGATCTTATGGTTCAATTTCGCAAAGGAAAGTCACAGCCTGTAGATCTTAAGTTTCCTGTAATTTACCTATCAAATATTGAGCAACTGCATAAAATAAGTGGAAACAAAGAATATCTACAGATAGGAAGCTGCTGCACATACTCTGAGATACTTCAAAGCTCTCTTGTGCCAGAAGTTTTAAAAGATGCAATACTTACTATAGGAAGCCCATCTATAAGGAACTCTGGAACTCTTGGTGGCAATATATGCAATGCATCACCTGCGGCTGATGGAGTTTGCGTACTCTCCTCTTTAGATGCAAAGCTAGTTGTTGCAAGCAAGCAAAATGAAAGAATTATTTCAATCCGCGATTTTATAAAGGGAAGAAGACTTATAGATTGCGCTGAAAATGAAATAGTTCAGACTATACTGATACCTAAAAATAAAATATTTTTTTCAAAGTTTGAAAAAGTTGGTCTTAGAGGATCCATGACCCTTTCAAAATTATCAGTCTGTCTTGTTGTAGTCGAAAAAAACGAAAAAAAACATTTTCAATTAACATTTCAGGCTGTTTCTCCCACTATTATTAGAGTTGCGGAAAACGAAGAAATCATATCTTCTAAATTTATCGATTTTTCCCTTTTTTCCAATATTTATCGGAAACATTTTTCAGCAATAGATGATCAAAGATCAGAGAGAGAATATCGGGAAAACACTGCTATACTTCTTGGTTATAAACTTTATAAGCAGGCTTATGAAAGCGTTTTTGCTACTAAAAAAGAACTTTGATTTGAAGACAGATCACTTTTATTTTTTATATTTTTTATATTATAGATTCTGATTCATATCTTTGATTTTCCTTCAGATATCTTATATTTCGTTCAACTATTTTTCTTGAACTATTTGCATAGCAATAAACACAAAGGTGTCCACAGGTATTGTAAGAACCGATATCCTTACTAACTATGCAACCACATTCTTTTCTTTGACCTGAATCCTTTTTATATCCCAGAAAATTCATCAATTGTTTATCATGTGGAAAAAGTTTAATCATCAATTCATCATCAATACATTTATTATGTTCTATCTGATATTTCTCCAGGTCAATCCCTTCGGCACAGGTTGCTGCTTTGAAGTTTGAGTTAACTTTCTGCCAGAGATCAAGTTTTTGTCTTAAAAGATAAGCAAACTCATCTTTTTTTTCATCATTGAATTCAAAATTGTTAATATTATCTCTATCAAAGTATTTAAGCTCACTTATTAAATTGTGTTGAACCTTTTTATATTTTAGAACATCTACAAAACTAAAAACAAGTTTGTCTGTGTATGAAACAAGACTGTTACCAACTTTATAAATTTTCTCTATCAAACCTTTTACATCCAGTTTATTTGTTAAAATTAAAGGATCAAATCTCCATATAACCCTATTTTTGCCAATCAATTCGGAAAGTTCATAAAAAGTTTCTATCCTCTTTTTAAGAGCGGGGACATTTGGTTCAAATCCTTCATCTTCATAGTCATTAACTGTATATTGGAAATAGTAATTAATATTTTCATCATCAAGAATTTTAAGATATGGGATAATTGGTTTCGGATTTTTAGTCCAGAATACAACTACTCTAACATTTTCGAAAGATATATATTGAACCTCTCTATTAAAAGGATTTACCCACGAAACATAACCTTTTTTCAACCTGTTAAAAAACCAGTGCGAATAAAAAGCTGGTATATCAGTTGAGCGGCTGGCAGAAATAATAATCGGAGCCACAGCATCTTTTTCCTGGCAATCATCGGTTCTGATTTTAACCTTATCCCATATATTTGACATATTACTTAATCATCCTGCATAATTTTAATGCTATAAAAGTGAAAATACTGTATATTTTGCCTGGTTATAAGCTTTATAAGCAGGCTTACGCTAGTGTTTTTGTATAAAAAGATTTTTGGTTTTCTGGATTTTTTAATCTTAAAATATATACTCAACATTAGAATAAAAGTTAGAGATTAAGTTTTTTTGAAAAGTTCATTATCTTTGCCTTCAAATATGTTTTCACAAAGTTTCTCTACATCTTTTTTTGTTATTTCTAAATCTTTTATTTTTTTAATTTTATCAAGCCAGATAAGCGGAAAAGTTTTAATTCGTAGAATAAGAGATTCCTTTTCCACAATCGATTTTTTATTTGCTATATTAAGCATTTTCTCCCAGAAAAAAGGGTAATTTTTTGCAATGGCAAAAAGATCAAAAAAATCTTTTTCTTCATCCCTGTTAATAAGGGCACAAATCTTGTTTGTCAGTATGTTTTCTATATTATCTATCTTAAAATTATTGATGCATAAGCTTATTCCCTCACGATAAACCCTGTCATTCACAAAATCAAGTTGAAGAGCACCTTCAACTAAGAAGCGAAAAAAATCTTTAACCTCGACTTTTTTTTCGTAAAAAATATGATTATCATCTAAACTATTACATATCTGTTTTATCTCTTCATAAAATAATTGATTGGTAGAGGTAAAAAAATCAAGATCATCGGAAATTCTATATGATATATGGAATCTATGAAGTGCTGTTCCACCAGTAAGATAGAAACTGTTATCAAAACCAAAAACAACATTCAATATCTTATCTTGCAAAGGATAAATATTATTGATATTTTCTCCATTCATACCTCGAAATCCTGTGATTTTCATCAAAAAAACAATTTTCAAGAATCTTAACTTTTTCGCTCTCTTTCAATTCAGGTGGTAAATCTTCGAAGAGTTTTTTCAGCTCATTCTTTTTAAAAAGGCGAAGAGCATCTACCTTTGCTGTTGAATTTTTTATTATCTTAATAAAAACTTTTTTCTTGACTTCAAAATCTCCACTTTCAATTATTTCCAGAACTTCTTTATCCGTTATTGAATAATCCCAGAAGCAATCCTTCACTATTTGCGTTGAAATTAATAATTTTTCTCTTTCTTCCATTTTAATTTGTTTTTTTCTTTTATGTAACAATCTTACCACTAAATGATGAAATTGCAAAATTAAAAGAATTCCTTTCCCCGGACTTTAGACTTTAAACTTTTTTAGAGACTTATTTACCGAAGAGTAGAAAATAATGGCAAAAAAATAATTTAATAGTATATTTATAAAACATGAACGTTGAACTTCAGGAGGTTATATGATAAATCTTAATATAAATAAGGAAATTCGAAAACGAAATATTGAAAGATGCAGGACAAAAAATATACTTTTACCCACTTTTGAGCAGATGAAAAATCCACAGCTTATCCCTTCAAATATAAAAGAAAAACTAAAATCTGTTGGACTCTGGGATGTAAATAGTCTTAACCTTTTCAGAATAACCTGGAAAAATGAACCAAAACCTTTAGGTGGTTTATATGGTGGTGTTAACTTTATTGAATTTCCTAAAGAGCTAACAGGCGTTGATGCAAAGATAGTTGCACTTGTTGGCAAATGGTTTCCAACTGGCGCACACAAAGTTGGAGCTACTTATGGTTGTCTTGTTCCAGCTCTTGTTAGTGGTAATTTTGACAGTACAGCACAGAAAGCTGTGTGGCCATCTACTGGCAACTATTGCCGTGGTGGTTCTTACAACTGTGCTCTTCTTGGATGCGACTCGATAGCCATTTTGCCTGAACAGATGAGCAAAGAAAGGTTTGATTGGTTGAAAAAAATTGCTGGAGAGATTATCGCCACTCCTGGTTGTGAGAGCAATGTTAAAGAAATTTTTGATAAATGCAACGAACTTAAAAAAACTAGAGATGATGTAGTTATATTCAATCAATTTGACGAGTTTGGAAACTATCTCTGGCACTATGAAGTGACTGCTTCTGCGATACTCGAAGTTTTTGAAGGATATAAAAAAGAGGGAAAAAGGTTATCCGGTTTTGTGAGTGCAACAGGCTCTGCTGGAACCATTGCGGCTGGTGATAGACTAAAACAAACTTTTGGGAATGTTAAAATAGCAGCATCTGAAGCTTTGCAGTGCCCTACCCTTCTTGAAAATGGTTTTGGTGGTCATAGGATTGAAGGTATTGGAGACAAGCATGTCCCCTGGATACATAATGTTAAAAATACCGATATGGTTATAGCTATAGATGACTCAGATACTATGTCCATGATAAGACTCTTTAATGAGCAGGAAGGAAAAAACTACCTTTTATCACAAGGTATTTCAAATGAAATTGTTTCAAAACTGGATTTACTTGGTATCTCTGGTTGTTCAAACCTCTTATCTGCTATAAAGTTCGCTAAATATTATGAGCTTAACGATAAAGATGTCGTATTTACCGTTTTAACAGACTCAATGGAACTATATCAAAGCAGACTTATCGAACTTAATGAACAGTATGGCAGGTATACAAAAGAAAATGCAGCTGTTGATTACAATAAAATTCTTTCTGGATCTAAAACTGACAACCTTTGTGAACTTAACTACAGAGATAGAAAAAGGATACACAACCTTAAGTACTTCACCTGGGTTGAACAACAAGGGAAAACAGTGCAACAGATAAATGAACTCTGGTATGATGATGATTTCTGGACATCCATCCAATCTTTGACTCCTACAATAGATAAAATGATTGAGCAGTTCAATCAAGAAGTCTTAAGTTAAAAGGTAATTTGTTGAACAAGTAATTTGTTGAACAATTAAATTATATCTTTTATCTAAATAGCTAAATAGTTAAATAGCTAAATAGTTAAATAGTTAAATAGTTAAATAGCTAAATAGCTAAATAGCTAAATAGTTAAATAGTTAAATAGTTAAATAGCTGTATATATATTTACAAGCATCACATTTAACATTTGAGTATTGGAGTTTTTATTTAGTGAGCAAACTATGAGCGGTGATTTTTTTAATTCCTTTAACGAACTTTTAGGCAAATATTCCCCATGCGTTCTTGTGACAGTTGTAGAATCTTCAGGTTCGACACCTGCAAAGCCTGGATTCAAGATGATAGTCAATGAAAATGGTAGACTTGATGGTTCAGTTGGTGGTGGTGCTTCAGAAACCTTTGCTGTGGATTATAGTCTTTCAATGATAAAAAAAAATGAAAAATATGCGTACTTTAGTTTGATACTTGAAAACAACAACAATAATGCAAAAGTTAATTCAAAAGATGAAAAAGATTTATTGTCACGGATAGATTCATCTTCAAAAAAGGATCTAACATCAAAAAACAACCTGTCACTTGACTCAACCTGTGGTGGCTCTCTTACGCTTTTTTTTGAGCTTTTCGCAAATATCCAGCTAAATATATTTGGCGCAGGTAACATAGGTTTAAATCTTGTAAATCTTGTAAAGGATCTTGGTTATTCGATTTGTATTTTTGATAAAGATGAAAATAAGATAAAAGATATAAGCCAACTTTACTCTTCTTACTCAAATATAGGTTTTTATGGTATATCCAATATTTCTCATGATAATATTTTAAAAAGTGACACTTCCTATATAAAAGCCTTTAAATGGCTCGAAGAGCCAGTTAAATTCGATATTTCTGAAGATAAAACTGAAAATAAAAGAAATCAAATCGATTTAAAAAATTTTCTAAAACCAGCCAGCTTTGTTGTAATAGTTACTCATGGACATCAGGATGATAATGTTATTCTAAATTACATTCTAAATCTATATTTAAAACATGATTTTCAATTTTCATACATCGGCATGATAGGTTCTAAAAGCAAAGTTAAATCTGTTTTAGAAAATCTTTTCAAAGGTTTTAAGCCGCTATTCAAAGACACATCTTCTCTTAAGGAGAAACTTGAATCTCTACCTTTTTATAGCCCTATTGGACTTGATATAGGGGGAACTTCAGCTGCAGAAATAGCCATCTCAATAGCCGCACAGATTCAGGCAACAAGATATAATAAAGATCAAAATAATCTTTCAATTGTCCAGGAAATTATTAAAAATCTTAATTAATCAACCTCTTTTACTCAATATTTTAACATTCTGCCGAAACTTATTAAAAATACTGGTGGTAATAAGATGGTCAGAGGTTTATATACTGCTGCAGCAGGGATGATAGTTCAAAATGAGCGAATCGATATAATAGCCAATAATCTTGCAAATGTAAATACAACATCATATAAACAGGACCAGGCGATAGTAAAAGAGTTTCCACAGATGCTTTTGCACCGCATGAATGAAAAGTTCTTTATCTATGATGGAGGAGCCTTCGATATAGCTCCAATAGTTGGTAAAATAGGAACAGGTGCAGAAGTTAACGAAAAGTTTACGGATTTTCGTACAGGGTCTTTCGTTCAAACAGAACACCCACTGGATTTTGCTATAGAAACAGAAGGGGCTTTCTTTTCTGTCATGACTCAATATGGAAAAATGTATACAAGAAATGGTGAACTAAACCTTAATAATGATGGGACAATTGTAACAAAGCAAGGGTATGTTGTTCTTGGTGAAAATGGACCGATAAATGTTGCAAATAAGGATTTCAAACTTGATCAGTTTGGCCAGGTCTGGGTAAAAGATTTTAATTCTTCAAACTATAGTTATCTGGATAGGATACCATTTTATTCGTTTGAAGATATGAAATACCTTGAAAAGGTTGGTGATTCCATGTATAAAGAAACTCGCTACTCTGGTAGTGCACAACTTAGAGAAAAAAATCAGACCCGCATCCATGTTGGTTTTGTGGAGGCATCAAATGTCAACCCTATACTTGAAATGGTCAGACTCATCGAAGCTCAGAGGTCCTATGAAGCAAACTCAAAGACTTTGCAGGCTGAAGATGATGCGACTTCAAGAGCGATAAATCAGGTTGGAAGGATGTAATATGTTGAAACCATAAACCGGTATTAACTTAATTTTGAAATTACATTGACAGTTCGATAGATAATTTAAATTGTTTTGAATAAAGGAGTCTTTATGATAAATTCACTATGGATAGGTGCAGTTGGCATGTCAGCCCAGCAGACAAATATTGATATTATCTCTAATAATTTAGCCAATGTTAATACTTCAGGGTTTAAAAAGAGTAGAGCTGAGTTTGAAGATCTTTTATACCAGAAGGTAAGGATGGCTGGAACTCCTATTATGGATGAAACCATATCACCAGTTCCTATTCAAATAGGTTACGGTGCTAAGGTTGCCGCAACTCAGAAGATCTTTGCACAGGGAGCCCTGCAGCATACCGAAGTGAGAACAGATATAGCAATAATGGGAGATGGTTTTTTTAGAGTTCAGATGTACGATGGTTCATTTGGATATACTCGAGACGGTTCGTTTAAGGTTGACTCAAACGGACAGATAGTTACGTCTGAAGGTTATAGGCTTGTTCCAGAAGTCATCTTGCCTGATGGTTTTGTTTATGATGAGATAAATATTACTCCAGATGGAAGGATCTTTGCAAAGGTCGCTGGTAACGATACGCCAATCCCTGTAGGACAAATACAGCTTTTCCGCTTTACCAACAATGCTGGACTCGAAGCTGCTGGAGAGAATCTATTCAAAGAAACTCAGGCTTCAGGTTATGCCATACCCGGCACACCTGGTTCTGCTGGCTTTGGATCTGTTCATCAGGGATACCTTGAGATGTCAAATGTCAATACTGTCGAATCCATGGTAAATCTTATAGTTGCCCAGAGGGCTTATGAGTTCAACTCAAAGTCAATAACAACGGCTGACTCTCTATTGCAAACAGCCATCGGGATGAAAAGATAATCTTTAAAGAAAGTATGCACTTTATCAAAAAGATTAACTGTATGAGTAGATGTATGAGCATAAAAAAAACAATTCAAATTATATACAATAAAAAGAGCACTCGAATCTTAAATATAACATTAATTTGTATTTTTATCTTTTTTCTTTTGATTTTAAGCTCCTGCACTGAGACATATCAGTATATAAGAGAAACAACAGGTCCTGGTGGCGAAGGATTCGTACAGAGTTTCCCGGAAAAAAAAGATCTTGGTATTTACAGCAGTTGTATAGATGCAAATATCCGTGTACGGATGCTTATTACAGAAGATAGCTCTTTTGAAGTTTTTTCGGATTCACCAATCTATAAAGATGGTGACCTGCTGGATACTTCAGTCGATGGATCTTATATAATAAAGGAAGTTGAACAGGTATCAACATTTGTAAGTGAGACTGGTTTTACTTTTAAAGAGAAAAATTATGGAAAACAGTTAATTGTTCAGAGAAAAGACTCAAACACACTTTACCTTATTAGCAGTATGCCTTTGATTTACTACCTGGCAGGAGTTGCAAGAGCCGAGATGGGGATGAAATTCCCTGAAGAAGCAATAAAAGCTCAAATAATAGCAGCCAGGACATATTTCTGGGCGACAAAGCTTGAAGATAAACCTTACGATATAACAAACTCCATAAATTCTCAGGTTTTTCTCTATGATAACATTTCCTTTTTTATTCCACTGGTTGCACAGACGGATAATCTTGTGCTTTTATATGATGATAAAATCTTTCCAGCCTACTTTCACTCTAACTCAGGAGGTATCCTTACAACTCCTGATCGTGTCTGGGGGAAAACATCTTCTCCAGTATTTCAGGTCAAACCTGACCCATACTCGGATGATTACACCATATGGAAAGCAGATATAGGCAGATATTTTATCAAGACATTGTTTGAAAGAGCCGGTTACGCTGTAGATGGATATGCTACATCGATCAAAGTAGATAGTGTAGGCATTGATAAACGAGCAACAACTGTTACAGTCTCTTTTTCAAATAATAAAACTTATACAACATCATCTGATGCCTTTCGAAAAATTGTAGGAACAACTGTTATAAAATCCACAATATTCAGTGTGTGCTATAACGAAAACTCACAGAATTTCACATTTTCTGGTTATGGGTACGGTCATGGAGTTGGACTTTCACAGATAGGAGCCAAAAATATGGCCGAAAAAGGGTTTAACTATTTACAGATTCTTGCTTTTTATTATAATAGTTCTACGATTTCATATAAAATTAAACCATAATTTTTTACCAAAGATTAAAAACCTTTCCTTTTGCATTATATGATAATAATATAAATAGAGATAATCTTTTACAAAAAATTGCTAAAAATATGATATGGAGGCTACCTATGATTATTACTACTACTCCTTCAATAGAAGGGAAAAGCATAAGCTCTTACCTTGGCATAGTAACAGGAGAGGTGATCGCTGGTGCAAACTTTATGAAAGATTTTCTTGCCAGTTTAACAGATTTTGTGGGTGGAAGATCGAAAGCATACGAAGATGAGCTGATAAGAGCAAAAGAAGCAGCACTACTTGAGATGGAACAAAGAGCGGTAGAACTCGGTGCAAATGCTATAGTTGGAGTTGATCTTGACTATGAAGTTTTAGGGCAAAACGGAAGCATGCTTATGGTATCTGTTTCAGGAACAGCTGTTATAGTGGAATAGTAATATTTCTTGGCTCTTCGCCGGAAAGTTTGGGCTAACTTGTAAAAACTTTAAGCTCTGACTTTCGACTGTTCTAGCCACACAAAAAACAAGCCGGAACTTTAATTATTTAAACTCGATAATCAAGGTATAGACCACAAATTTCAGGTGTAAAAGTTGAAATAGTTTAATTTTTATAGATTATAATCCTTGACAATTATCCATATATATCTATTTTAATTTTGAAATCTAAAAGATGGATTTATTCATCTTAAGGAGATTACACATTGCCTTTTTTTAAGAGGTGGCTTTTAATTTTTTTTTATCAAATCCAGAGGATGATCTGATGGATAAGAGAATTGGCATAATTGGTATAATGATCGAAGATTTTTCTAAAATTCCACAGGTAACAAAACTCATCTCAGATTTTTCCGATTCTATTCTCAGTCGTCAGGGCTTAAACATTAAAGATCATAACATTAGAATTATCAATATTATAGTGGAAGCCACTACAGATGAAATAGGTTCTTTTACTGGTAAAGTGGGACGTCTCCATGGGGTTAGAATAAAATCCATCCTTTCTAAACAGGAGGATGCTCATGGAAACGCACAAACTAAAGACTCGAAATAGTACCAAATCATCGGAAAATTCTGTCAGTCCTGAAAACCCTGATAATTTTTCTTTAGACAAAAATTTTACAAAAAAAAGTTTTATAGAAAGAGATAAACTATATAACATTATAGAAAATGCGGAAAAAGAGTATTCAACAAAAAATCTTGAGCTTATCTTGAAAAAGTCACTCAAATTAAAGGGATTAAGTGTTGATGAAGCCGCAATATTGCTCATGGCAAAAAGTAAAAAAGATATAGATCGAATTCTTGATGTATCATCGATTGTAAAACAGGCAATTTATGGAAAGAGACTTGTTCTTTTTGCACCACTTTATTTAGCAAACTATTGCTCAAATAACTGTCTATATTGTGCCTTTCGTAAAGATAATAAAAAGATTAAAAGAGCAAAACTTAATGATGAACAGATCAAACTTGAAGTAAAATCCCTTTTAAGGCAGGGGCATAAGAGAATTCTCCTTCTAACAGGTGAATCGGAAGCTACATCACTTGAGTATTTCTTAAATGCTATAGATATTGCTTATAGTGTTAGAGAAAATGGATCAAATATTAGAAGAATAAATGTTGAGATTGCGCCTTTGACTGTTGAAGAATTTCAAAAATTAGAAGAAAAAAAGATTGGAACTTACGTTTGCTTTCAAGAAACTTATGATGAAGTTTTATATAAAAACTATCATCCGACAGGTCCAAAATCAGATTACTTAAACAGATTATATGTTATGGATAGAGCCATGGAAGCTGGTATTAAAGATGTTGGAATAGGTGCCCTATTTGGTCTTGCCCCATATAAGTTTGAGGTTTTAGCCTTGATTGAACATGCAAATCATCTGGAAGATCGCTTCGGTACTGGTTGCCACACTGTAAGCATTCCAAGGATAGAAAAAGCTCTGGGAGCTCCACTTTCATCACACGTGCCTTATCCAGTTTCAGACGAGGATTTTAGCAAACTTTTAGGTATCTTAAGATTGGCTTTACCATATACAGGAATAATATTATCAACAAGAGAAAATG
>JAAYUW010000065.1 GCA_012517545.1 Exilispira sp. | reverse complement strand
CATCCGATTTATTTAATAAAAGGCCAATCTTTGACGGTCATCTTTCTCCTATTTCAATATTTAATAACAAAATACAGGATATATTTTTATCTCTTGGTTTCACTATAGCAGATGGACCTCAAGTAGAAAATGAATATTTCAATTTTACAGCCTTAAACATTCCAGAAACTCATCCTGCAAGAGATATGCAGGATACATTCTGGATGACAAATGGACTTTTACTTCGAACTCACACTTCATGTATTCAGGCAAGAATGATACAAAAACTTAAACCACCATTCAGACTGATAGCTCCTGGACGAGTATTTAGAAATGAGGCAACAGATGCTTCTCATGAAAATACATTTTATCAAATAGAAGGATTCATGGTTGATAAAAACATATCTGTTGCAAATCTTATCTATTTTATGAAGTTATTATTATCCGAAATTTTTGAAAAAGAGGTAACTATAAGACTGAGACCTGGATATTTTCCATTTGTAGAACCTGGTTTTGAACTGGATATTCAGTGTTTGATATGTCATGGCAAAGGTTGCCCTGTGTGCAAACAAGTTGGATGGGTTGAACTCGTTCCCTGTGGTCTGGTTCACCCCGAGGTTCTAAAAGAGGGTGGCGTTAACCCTGATGTTTATAGTGGGTTTGCGTTTGGACTTGGATTAAATAGACTGGCAATGATGAAACTCGCTATAGATGACATACGCTGGTTTGAATCTGGTGATTTAAGATTTGCAAATCAATTTTAAACGAGGTTTTTATGTACATTTCCTTAAATTGGTTAAAAGAATATGTTGATTTTGAAATAGATAATCCAGTTCAATTCGCTGAACTTTTTACAAGAAAAGTTGCTGAAATTGAAGAATTAATCTTTGAAAAAGATCTATACGAAAAAATAATTACAGCAAAAGTCATTAAAATAACTAAACACCCAAATGCAGATAAACTCCTGGTACTTGAATGCTTAGCTAGTGATAAAAATTACACTATAGTTACCGGTGCCACAAATTTATATGAAGGAGCCATAGTTCCTCTGGCTTTAAGTGGAGCAAAGATACCTGTTAATGATAAAGTCATATCCGATACCGATTTTCGTGGTGTTGTATCTCATGGTATGCTTTGTTCTCCTTATGAGTTGAAACTAGAAACTGATCATACAGGTATTATGATACTTGATCCTTCAACTCCTGTTGGGGTACCTTTAGCTGAAGTTTTAAATCTAAATGATATTATTTTCTTGATAGATAACAAATCATTAACTCATAGACCGGATCTATGGGGACATTATGGTATTGCTAGAGAAGTCTCAGCAATTTTAAAAAAGCCTTTAAAACCCTATATCATAAAAGAGTTCAATATCCCTGAAGAAGAACAAATAAAGGTAGATATTGAAAGCTACGAAGATACTCCAATGTATGGTTTACTTTATATTAAAAACATAACCAGGAAAGAATCTCCAACCTGGTTAAAGCAGAAACTTTTCAAGGTAAATCAAAGACCTATTTCATTTCTGGTTGATTTAACAAATTACATAATGTTTGATATAGGTGAACCTTCACATGCATTTGATGCAAATAAACTGAAAAAACTTGAGATTAAAGTAAGACGAGCAAATCAAAATGAGCAGGTGGTAACTCTTGATGGTATCAAAAGAGAATGCAGTGAGGAGAATCTCTTAATATGTGATTATAAGAATACTCCCGTTGGTATAGCTGGTGTTATGGGACTTCAAAATAGCGAAATCGATGACGATACAGAAGCTATCCTTCTTGAACTTGCCAATTTCGATCCAGCAACTATACGAAAGAGTGCTATTTCAGCTGGTATTAGAACAGAAGCATCAAATAGATATGAAAAATCATTAGATCCTGCTTTTATAGATCTTGCTATGCAAAAGTTCTGTTATCTCCTTACATCTTTAGATCCGAACGCACAAATCGTTGGGAAGAAGGTTAGTTTTAAAAATCCACCAAAGAAAAACCATATTTCATTATCAACAGATTTTATAAACAAAAGTCTTGGGGTGCAGATAAAAGATGAAGATATAGTCAGTATTTTGAAGCATCTGCAATTTGATGTTTTTTGTGAAAAAGGAATACTTAATATTACAGTACCAACTTTTCGATCAACCAAAGATATTAAGATTAAAGAAGATATTGTTGAAGAGGTTGGAAGAATTTATGGATACGATAATATCATTCCAAATTCCCCTTCTGTTACTTTAAATATCGCTGAACAATTTGATATTCCTACATACAAACGAATCGTCAAAGATTTCCTGGCTAAGAATGAACATTTTACGGAAGTTTTAAACTATCCATTTTCAACAATAAAGGATAATCAAATTTTTGGTTATGATGAACCATTTGTAACCATTAAAAATCCTCTTGATAACTCTTTTCCTATTCTCACAAAGACTCTTTTACCTAGATTATTATTAAATACAAAATCAAACTTGCGATTCTTTGAGCAGTTCAAAATATTTGAATGCGAACATGTTTTCTGGCAGGAAAAAGAAGGTATTGTTGAAGAACCTATCGAGATTGCAGCAGTTATAGCCTTAAACGATAGCGATCTTGCCGTATATGAAGCCAGAGATGCCTTACTACACCTTATTAATTCTTTTAATATAGATATAGAATCACTTGAAATATCTACCGTTGAAATACCATCATATTTGCATCCATATAAAAGTGGAAGGATAATTTACAACAATCAAATTCTTGGGATATTCGGTCAATTGCATCCAGATGTTTTAAAAAAATATGAAATTGAGAAGAGAGTTTCAATTTTCACGACTTACCTGGATAATCTTTTAAAACAGAAGGGTGAGACGAAAAAATTTGAAAAAATTTCAAAATTTCCAATTGTAAGTTTTGATTTAGCCTTTGTACTTCCAGAAAGAGAATACATAAATCCTATTTTAAAAAATATTAAAAAAATCAATCCACTTATACATACTATCAAAATCTTTGATATTTATAAAGGTGAAAATCTTGGCAATGGAAAAAAATCACTTGCAATAAATATCAGCCTATTATCGAGAGAACGAACCTTAACTTCAGATGATATGCATAGTGTTATGGAGCAGATTACAACTTTTATGGAATCAAAAGGATTTGAATTGCGAAAATAATTTGCATAATTCTTTGATTCTGGAAACACGATATAGTTTCCACCTTCAAATTACGAAAATAGTGACATCATATAGAGTAAAAAAATGAATAGTATGAAATTTTTTTATCTATTAAATTAAAGGAATAAAAATGGAAAATTCTCAAATAATTATCAAAGAAGTAAAGACCTTAAAAGAGTTAAAACAGTTTATTAATTTTGAATATAATCTCTATAAGAATAATAAATACTGGGTCCCACCTCTTTTTGATGATGAGTTTAAAACATTAAGAAAAGATAAAAATCCAGCCTTTGACCACTGTGAAGCAGTCTACTATACTGCCTGGAAAAACGGCAAGATGGTTGGGCGAATAGCAGGAATAATTCAACATAATTATATAAAAAAATGGGGAAATAAGTATGCAAGGATAAATTGGTTTGACTTTATAGATGATTTTGAGGTCTCAAAAACATTATTAAATAAAGTTGAATCATGGGCAAAAGAAAAAGGGATGATTGCCATAAACGGTCCACTTGGTTTTACAGATCTTGATTACGAAGGACTGCTTATTGAAGGGTTTGAGGAACTCAATACTATGGCAACTATTTATAATTATCCATATTATATAGAACACTATGAAAAACTTGGTTTTAAAAAGGATGCAGATTGGGTAGAGTTTGAAATTAAAGTTCCTGAAAAGATCCCTGAAAAAGCAGATAAACTTTCAAGAATAGTTGCAGAGAGATTCAAGTTGCACCTTTTTCAGGCAAAAAGTGTAAAAGAAATTCTCGACAAAGGCTATGGAAAACAGATATTTGAAGTTATCGAAAAAGCTTATGTAAATCTCTATGGAGTTACAGAACTAACACCAAAACAGGTAGATTACTATATTAAAGCATATTTTTCTTTTATAAATCTTGATTTTTTAAAATTAGTTGCAAATGAAAAAGAGGAGATAGTGGGACTTGTTATAGCGATGCCATCCTTAAATAGAGCTTTACAAAAGGCAAAAGGCAAATTGTTCCCTTTTGGTTTTATTCATCTTCTATATGCATTAAAAAAACCAAAATACATAGATCTCCTTTTAGGTGCAATTTTACCGGAGTATCAGGGCAAAGGGGTAGATGCACTTATAATGACAGAGCTTACTCGAACCTGTATAAAGGATGGGATCATTTCAGCAGAGTCTAATCCTGAGCTTGAAGTAAATGAAAAAGTTCAAAGTCACTGGAAATACTTTAATGCCAGACAACATAAAAGAAGAAGAGCTTTTTTGAAGATGATTGACTGATAGATATAATCATTCCGCTTTTTTTATTTTCATGATCATTTAAATTACAAATTATAGATATAACCTCTTAAAAATGATGTTTAAGTTACATTTTTTTTTTAATTTTGTTAATGTCAAAAGTTGTATAAAAGGATATGAAATATAAAAATTCACGATAGGAGAAATTTATGGAAAAATATTCAATAGATCCTTCAAGTTTTGATTTTTTAAAGGCTGAAAATTTTCTTAGAAAAACTATTAAAGCCATAGATGGACGTTTACTGCCTGTTTCCACAGTATTTTGTGTTGGGCAAAATTATGTTAAGCATATTGAGGAATTAAAATCAATAAATGTTGGTAAACCTTTGATTTTTATTAAACCACCTACATCCATAATAGAAATTGGTCAGGATATACAATACCCTTCTTTTTCTTCACAGGTTCATCATGAGGTCGAAATAGCAATTTACATAGGTAAAGGTGGAAAAAACATTGAACCTGTTGATATTCCCGAACATATAGGTGGTTTTGCCATAGCTTTAGATCTTACATGTAGAGATATACAAAGTGAAGCCAAGAAGAATCAAGGTCCATGGGCAATATCCAAGGGTTTCGATGGTTCAAGTCCTATTTCTCCTATATATCCATTCAGTTTTGTAAAAAATGATATTACAAAGTTAAATCAAATGCATTTCTATCTTAAAAAAAACAATGACACAGTTCAAAATGGTGATGGTTCATTGATGATCTTTCCTATCACTACCCTTATAAGTTATATCTCAAAACATTTTACTTTAGAGGTAGGAGATATAATACTTACAGGGACACCAGAGGGAGTAGGTCCTATCGAAAAAGGAGATACTCTATCTTTTGGGGGAGATGATGTAGAGGAAGTATCTTTTGTCGTAAGGTAAAAAAATGAAAAACAATCTTCTTTTATTATTTGAAGATGAGATAATCAAAAAATATACAAATGCAGAGCTTGATGAATATCTTCTTTTCATAAAAAAGAGGATTATAGATTTCTGCATAAAAAACGATTTAAATCTAATAATTGCATATAGCGATAACTACTGGTCAGATAAAATAAAAACTAATTTTGTAATCGAAAATTCTAAACTTTTAAAATCCGATAAAAGCCTTATATCTCTATTTGAAAACTACCTGAAAAATATTGATAATTCTTCAGAATCTTATACTCTCATACTCTCAGCTTCTTATCCACTTTTTTCAATCAAAGAAAATATTTTTATGCTTGATGATGCTCAAAAAAACTTTGTTGACTATTACTATGCTGAACATTTTCCTGAGGGGGTAGTAGGGCAAGTTGTTAAAAATCGGATTTTTAAGGAAATAATAAAGCTAACCCTGGATAGTGATAAATACTCTAACAATTGCATTTTTGATATTATACTGAGAAATATTACAAATTTTGATATAGATCTTATTGAGGGATTTAGTGATTATCTTCCTTTTCGAACTTCTCTATCGATAAATGAGTTAGTAAATTTGCCAGTAATAGCAAGTTTATGTAAAACTGATTTTGATATCAATAATCCTCTATCTTTTATTCTGAAAACAGAAGTTTTACCAGATTGGGAAAAGATAAAAGCAGATATTTTAAAAAATCCACAAATACTTTACTCATTCCCCAGGACATATATCATTGAACTTAGCAGTGATTGTGCATTTAACTGCATTCATTGTGCTAGAAAAAATGGCTTGCAAAGAATTTCAAAATTTATCGATAAGGATAATTTATTCTCTTTTGTAGAAAAAAATAAATCATATCTTAAAGATTCTATTTTTATATTGGGTGGTTTTGGTGAACCTTTCTCGCATCCACAATTTTTTGAGATAACAAATTTTCTATCCAGGAACAATAGAGTTATTATAGAAACAAATGGTTCATATTTAACAAATGATTTTATGGATAAGTTCATCTCTCCTTCAAACATTAACATTGTTGTAAGCCTCGATGCCATTACCGAGGAGAGATATCGATCACTTGGTAAAAAAATGATGTTTCAGTTACTTCTGCAAACTGTGAAACAATTACTTGAGAAATACCCTGAAAATATCTATATCTCGTTTGTCAGGATGACAGCTAATGATTTTGAAGTTGAAGATTTTTATGAGTATTTTAAGAAATATGAAAAAAATATTATATTCAGAAAATTCAATAGCTACTCTAAATCCATTGAAAATATGGAGGTTGCAGACCTGACTCCACCACGAAGGTTTGCATGTTTTCATGTAAGACGTGAGATCTTTATCCTTTCAGATGGCTCATTGTCTCTATGCTACAGTGATTATAACAAAAAAATGCTTGATCTTTGTATTTCAGATGATTTTGATAAGATACTTACAGCGTACAAAAACCAGTATCTTGCTCAGTTGAAAGAAGATTATCCAGAAATCTGCAAAGATTGCAATGAATTCTATACATATTTCTTTTAAATTTCTTAAGATTAGTGGTTAAATCCATATTTTCTGCCTGAATCTAATATTGCAGATAACAGATCTTGCTTTGTTAAATTTGAGAAACAAAAAACAGGAAAATATGTTTTAACTGGAATCTATTGTCCTTTTAATATTCCAGAGCTGGATAATTGGCGTATCTATTCTGATCAATATTTTAATTTTTATTAATTTTTTATTTGGAGGGGAAATTCTGACCAATTTTGAAAAAAATTGCGATAAAATACTCTCTTTTACTCTTATTTTACAGTGTAGACTGAAGTCCACGCGTTTACCATCAAAGGCATTAAAGGAAATAGATGGTTACCCGATGATAGTTTTTATTCAAAAAAGATTGAGCCTTTTGAAAGATAAAATAGACAATCTTGTACTTGCTATTCCAGAGGATGAATACGATGTGTTTAAAGATCTACTTCAGCCAGGGTTCTCACTGGTTACTGGCGATCATGAAGATGTCTTATCTCGCTTTGGAAGAGCATTTGAACTTTTCCCGGCAGATTACATGATACGAGCTACTGCTGATAATCCATTTGTCTCAATAAAAGTGATAAGCGATAATATAGATCTTCTTAAAAGTAACTTTCAATCAGTTTCAAAATTACAATTATATGATTACCTAACAAGAGAGAATCTGCCCATTGGAGTACAAACAGAATTTATAAAAAATAATGCGTTCTGGAAGGCATTTGAAAAATCGGATAAAAGCTATCATCGAGAGCATGTGACGCCATATATTTATGAGAACCCAGATATTTTCAATATAGGAAAAGTACCGTTTCCAGGCTTTGAGTTGATAAGCGATGTTCGACTTACCGTCGATACAACTGAAGACTATAGCCTCATTTTAGGGATTATTGAAGAGTATAAAAAAAAATCTGGTAATGAAAGTGGCTTTACAAATGTTGAACGTAATCTAGATAAAAATAGTTTAAATAATAATAGCTACGAAGGTAATTTAGATGATTCAGTTTTGAAGATTGACCTTGACGATATTTTAACGATATACAAAAAAAATAAATCAATTTTTAGAATAAATCAAGATATTATACAGAAGAATTATAAAGAATAGTTTGAATTCAAACCCAGGCAATTTTACCGATAAATAAGTATGAAAATTCTTCAGATAGCAGGCATAGGAAAACATTTTGGATCAGGGCATTTCAAGCGTCAAAAAATGCTTGAAAGAATTCTAATAGAAAAAGGTCACGATGCAAAAGTTATAACAATATCTACGAATAAAGAGATACTTCGAATAGATCTTAAAAATTATGATATCATCATAAAAGATACTCGAAATTCATCCTTTAAAGAAGATGGTTATTTTGGTAATAAACCTGTTATTGCATTTGATGATCTCTATAAATATCCCCTGTTTTTGGGGTATCGTTTTATACTTAATGCTATACCTTCATTGATAAAAATTGGAAATTGTATAAAATTTGAGTACCTTTTTCTTCCAAACCAGCAAGCATTCACCGATATTGATGAAAATACCCGACAGCCTGCGACAACTATAGCAAATAAAGAAAAAATCGAAGATAATTATAAAAATGGAAACGCAAAAAAGATTATTCTTGTTTCCTTTGGACTTCTTGATCCATATAACCTATCAGATAAAACTGCAAAACTTTTATCGGATCTTGTTGAAAATAGGGATACAAATTTTAATGAAATTATGAATTATGAGATAGTTTTCTTTTTACCTGAAGGCAAGTATGAGAAGGTGAGACAATATAGAGATGATGTAAAAAGAAAAAGATCGATATATATAAATTATGAAAATTTCAAGGTTTATAAAGCAGGGACCAGCGATTTTTTTGATTTCGTAAGATCTGCTTCAATTATTATAACACACTTTGGACTATTCTTTTTTGAAACTCTTACACAGGAAAAGAATATTATCTTAATTTCACCGACACCGTATCATTATAAGCTTTCAGAAAAGTTTTTCAAAGAAATTCATATAGGTTCAATAGATTCAATAAAACCCACAGATATCTATAAAAAAATTGAATTTTTCAATAAAAGCAAGATAGAATCAATCAGAAACCTGCCCAAACCAGATAACTGGCAAGCAACCAGCCTGCTTTTAAATATAATCTCATACATAGAGGATAACAAGCTCAAAATCCAGAACATAGCAACCTGTCCAATCTGCGAGAAGGAAAAGAGTAAAATCATTTCATTTAATGACAATTTTGATCTCGTATACTGCAAAAAGTGTAGAACAGTTAGAAAGGTAGACCTTTTGCCTGGCAAATCAAATACTAATATCGATGAATCTTACTACTATGATCAATACAGATCATTCTATGGGAAAACATACATAGAAGATAGGCAAAACATAAGAAAACTAAACGAAAGAAGACTTTCAAATATATCGCATAATCTTCAGAAGATTAACAAAACCACAATAAATGCTCTCGATTTTGGAGGAGCATTGGGATTTTTCTTAGATGATTTGAAAGATTATGCAGGTATCTATGGTAAAAAAGTAAATGGTTTCATCATTGAAATAAACAGGTATGCACTTGAATACTGTGAGAAAAAAGGTTATATGGGATTTTGCAGTATTGATGATTTGCTTGAAAGAACAGAACTAGAACAGAGTTTTGATTTGATCTCTTTCTGGTTTTGTCTGGAGCACATAGAAAATCTTCCAAAGATTATCCAGAAGACAAAAAGTCTTTTAAACACCGGAGGAATCCTTGCCATAAGCTTTCCTTCAACAAATGGACCTATGTTTCGTCTGAAAAAGAATAGAAAAAACTATATAAATTCAAGACCTCTGGATCATTATTTTGACTTTAATCCATTTAGTCTGCGAAAATTTTTGGAAAAAGCTGGTTTTGGTTTTATAAAGTTTGATATCCCTTCGATACATCTTGATAGATTTATTGAAGGTTCAAACAGTACTATAAAACTTTTATATAAGCTTAATCTTTTGAATGAAAATAACTACAGACAATTTTGTAAAAAACACACCTCTGGAGATATCTGTGAGATATATATGTATAAAAGATAAAAGCTCTTTTAAACTTTTACTTGAACTTTTTTTAATTTTTATTTTATTATTTCTCTTATTTATCTCTCTTCTATTTATTTTTTTGTCATCTTTTTCACAAACTATCATAGCTAAAGATTTTGAATGCTTCAACCAGAAAATTTTGTTCGATGACTTTAAAATAGATATCAAATATGATCCTATTTTAGACCAGTATATCTTTATAAATCTTGTAAACAACGATAGGTTGGTTGTGGATTCATCTGGCATTTGTGTTTATAAATACACAATAGTATCGTTGACTTCTGAAATTTTAATAATCGATAATCAATTTGTCTTACCTGATGAACTTGTGTTTAAGCTATATAAGAAATTTTTTGTTCCAGTGGAGAATAATTCGGTTTATGATAGCTGGTTTCAAGATTATTTAAGTTTAGTGAGTCAAAAGGCGATTCAGTCAATAAAAGATGAAACCAAAATAGATAAAAATAATGCAAAAGATGGTATAGACAAAGAAAATGAACAGAATACGCAGGATAATGAGAATAGCACTAATGATGATAGCGCTAAAGTAGATAAAAGCAATAGCTCAAACCAGAATACAAAAGAAAATCAGGTACAAAAAGATCTAAATACATTTTATTCATTTGCAGAGGCAAAAATAGTTGATTTTAAGGTCATTTCGTTTATTATCATAGATGCAGGGCATGGAGGAACTGATCCTGGCGCCATTAAAGGAAAAGTATACGAGAAGGATATAAATCTTAAAGTTGCATTGAAACTTAAAAAGATCCTTCAAGGTAAATTTCCCTATCTTAATATTTACATGACACGTGAAAATGACTCAAACATTTCACTTGAAGATAGAGTAAAATTTGCAAATAAATATATAACAGAATCACAGAATGGAATCTTCGTTTCTCTTCACTCAAACGCAAATCCATATTCTTCAAAAAAAAGTGGACTTGAAATTTATTATCTAGATTATGATGTTGTTGATGAAAAGATAAAAGACCTTGTAAAATATGAAAATAAAGAAGTTGGAGATACTTTTTTAGGAACTATAATAAATAGACTGTTAAATGAACAGCTCATTTTTGAGTCTCAAAAACTTGCATCTTTTTTATTTTCTGCTTTTAAATCAAATATAAAAGAGATACCTATCTCATTTGTTAGAGGTGCACCATTTTATGTTCTTGCATACACAGAGATGCCTTCTGTGCTTATTGAGATGGGTTATATAACAAACCAGAATGACTTAAATGCAATGCAGTCAGATAAGTTTATTGATAGTTTTGCTATTTCCGTAAGTTCAGGTATTGAGCAATTTATTAAGGAGTATACGATAAGTGAAGGATTTAAAAAGATTCAATAATTCAAAAATTTTTGCTTCAAAAAAAAAATCAAATTCAATGTTCTCTTCAAAAATCAGGAAGTTTGATTTTCCCATTTTCTCAAAAAGCATGAAACATGAAACTAAAAAAGATACAAATTTCAAAAAATATAATAAGTCTATCCTGATACTTTTTCTTTCAATTCTAATCATATTTTTCATATATTTTGTTTATACAGGTATTTCTACACACAAGACAACACTTTACTATTTGACACCAGAAATGAAGATTAAATCTGAAAAACAGATAATACCTAAAAATATGAATCTTTTACAGATTACCCGTTTTTATTTTGACGGACCCATAAATGTTAAAAATTTTAAGAAGGATATATTTCAACTGATTGAAGTTGATAATGTCTATATCGATAATAATACATTTAAGATTGTTTTATCAATGAATTCAAGTCTTTTATTTATGAATTATGATAAAACAACACAAAATCTTATGGCAAAAGCCACATTCGATTCCCTAAAAAATTTTAAAGATTTGAGAAAAATAAGCAAAATTGAATTTTTTATTAACAATAATATTCTATATCTATCTTATCCGGAAGATAAATAAAGATACAACAGTCCAGAATAAAAAATCCGGAAATATTAAAACAGTATATAAATCCTGTATAGAGATTTAAAATTGATAACGAGAAATCAAAAAATAGAAAATTGATTTTATTAAAAAGAAGATTTCATTGTAATAAATTAGAGAAATCTATGATAAATCTTGAGAAGTATTTAAGAATCATACTCATAAGGATTAACAGTGTATATGGAATATTCAAAATTTGCAAGGGAAAAAGGAATCTTATCTATCTAATTTATTTGAAGGAAAAAGTATGAAATTTGACGAATTTATCTATAACCAACCAGATATGTCGGTTTTATCAGATAAACTTAAGAATCTAATCCAAAATTTTAAAAATTCATCAAGTTTTGAGGAACAGGATCAGGTTTTAAGTAAAATAAATGAGTTAAGAAAACATTTCGAAACTATGTCTAACATAGCTTTTGTTCGTTATACAAAAAATACTTTTGATAAATATTTTGAGCAACAACAAAATTATTTTGATGAAATTAATCCAATATATGAAAATATGATTGGCGAATTTTATAAAGCTTTATTACAAACTAAATTTAAACCTCAATTACAAAAAAAATATGGAAATCAGATATTTAATATTGCAAATGCCAGAATTAAAACTACTTCTTCAGAAGTTCTGGATGAGCTAAAACTTGAAAATAAACTTACTTCAGAATATAGAAAAATCTTATCTCAGGCTAAAATACCTTTTGATAAAAAAGAAAATACCTTATCCCAAATGGTTTATTATTTTTATTCTCAAGATCGAAGCATAAGAAAGTCATCAAATAAAGCATATTGGGATTTTTTTGAAAAGCATTCAGATCAGTTTTCTTCTATTTATGACAAACTTGTTAAAACAAGAACCAGTATTGCTAAAAAACTAGGATTTAATAACTTTATAGAACTTGCTTACTTTCGACTTAACAGAACAGACTATAATTCTGACGATGTTCGAATATATAGAGACGAAGTAAAAAAATATATTGTTCCACTCTCACAAAAAATATATGAAAAACAAAAGAAAAGGCTCGGATTGGAAAAGCTAAATTATTACGATGAACCTATATTTTATAAATCTGGGAATCCAATTCCTGAAGGTAGTTCAAAAGATCTTCTTGAAAAAGCTAAAAAAATGTATGATGAATTATCCGCTGAAACTTCTGATTTTTACAGATATATGCTTTGCAACGATCTTTTAGATGTTGAAAGCAGAGCAGGGAAAGCTCCAATAGGCTACTGCACGTTTATTTCAGATTATCGCAGCCCTTTTATTTTCGCGAATTTCAATGGAACTATCGGAGATGTCGGTGTCTTAACTCATGAAGCAGGGCATGCATTTCAAGTATTCAACTGTCAAGATCATTTTTTTCCAGAATACTATTTTCCAACATATGAAGCAGCTGAAATTTATTCTATGAGTATGCAATTTTTTACCTATCCATGGATAAAACTATTTTTTGGTGATAAAAAAGAAAAATATTTTTACCAGCACATTTCTTCAGCTATCAATAGTATACCTTATGGGGTATCAGTGGATGAATTTCAACATTTTGTCTATGAAAATCCTGGTTGTCCTTCTCTTGAAAGAAACAAAAAATGGATTGAAATAATTAAAAAATATAATCCTCACACAGATTATTCAGAAAATCCAGATCTGGAAAAGGGGATCTCATGGTACAGACAAACACATATCTTTGAAGTACCTTTTTATTATATAGATTATACTTTAGCTCAAATTTGTGCAATTCAATTCTGGATTAAAATGGAAAGAGATAAAAAATCTTGTTGGAAAGACTATTTAAATATTTGCAAAATAGGTGGTAGTAAATCATTTTTAGAAATATTGAAAGAAGGCAATCTTGAGTCTCCATTTAAATTATCTTGTATGAAAAATGTTTCAATTTTTCTTCAAGATTACATTGATTCCATTGATGATTTAAAGATAGACTTTTAAAATATATACCTTATTTCAGGAGCGCCATATATTTTTAAAATATTATTGACTATTTATTGTAAATATTTTATAAATAAGTGAGTAAAAATGTTAATTTTTACGGAGGGGATTTCCGATATTATGACTAAAATTAAAGGAGCTGAAAGATGAAACGATGGAGCATTTTATTTTCAATATTGTTGGTTTTCATCCTTGTAACACCAGTTCTTGCAGAAAGAAACTTTCTTATAGACTTTAACAATTTGGAAAATACAGAGTTAGACATAGTCAAAATAGCTGGACCTAATGCTTTTCAGTCAGTTAAAACTGATGAGGAAAGAAAGAATCTTCTTATTAGCCTTGAACCCAAAAATTGGGAAGTTCAACTCTCTCCTTCTTCCAGAACTATTGAGAATATTACAAACTCATATGTCCAGACAGTTAAAGTTACAAGAGGGCAGTATGCAGGGCAAACTGTTCTTGGAGCCAGGATTCATTTCCCTACAGAAAAATACAATGCATGGGCAAAGGTTATTCCTCCATATGAAATCCCTTCATATGAACCATCCAATGATCAGGATACTATAGGCAACAAATATGTTGGAAAAGGTGTTTTGAGAAATGTTGGTGCCATTAAGAATTTAATGGTTACAGTTCGAGGATTAAATTTCCCACATTCCCTTACCATCAGACTCAAAAACCAGAATGATGAGTATATTGATTTCTTTGTTGGTTATCTTGATTTTGCTGGTTTTATCACAATCACTATCGATAACCCAAACTACATTTCAGATGTTAGAAAAAGAATGCTTAAAAAATATCCTCTTTATCCAGTTGAAGAGCCATATATAAAGTTAGATTCATTTATTGTATATCGTCATGGAGATCAAATCGGTGGAGATTTCTTGCTTTATGTTAAATCTATTGAGATGATTTACGATCTTGCTATACTCAAACAAGAACAAGAAATAGATGATGAAGAGATATGGCATATCCTTCGTGACAGAAGAGAAGCAAAGAAAAGAGCTGAAGCTGCAAGAGTAGGTATCATTCAGCTTCTCAGATGGGAAGAACAACAGAAGATGGCTACTGAGTCCTCTACAGAACAACCAGCCACCAAATAGATATTTATTTAAGCTCCTTATGCCGGGTTATACCCGGCATTTTTTTTGCTATCTATCCTGGATTAAGTCATTCACAGTAAATTATTTGTATTGAAAATTTAAATATTGAATGTAATTTATACCAGATCAAATAATATTTTAAGGATTTTATGTGAATTTATTCTCAAAGATCAAAGAACTTTTTTCAAAGTCGGATGATCTAAAAGAGATAGAAAAGAACCTTCTACTTGCTGATTTTGATTATGAACTCACTCAAAATCTTCTTGAGATAGTTAAAAAATTTCCAAAAGAGCAACGAGAAGAAAAACTCAGGCAAACTCTCTCGAATCTTATTATTATTGATGAAAATCCTATTATTGAGAATAAATTAAATGTTATACTAATTGCTGGAGTCAATGGTGTTGGTAAAACTACAGCCATCTCAAAACTTGCAAATTTTTATCTCAATAAGAATAAAACCATTCTTCTTGCAGCTGCTGATACATACAGGGCAGCAGCTATAGAGCAGTTATCACATTGGGCTGATAGGTTGAAAATAGATTTAGTCAAACAAAAGCAGGGAGCTGATCCTGCTGCTGTAGTCTTTGATGCAATAGATAAATCAATAGGTAACAATAAGAGTAAATATGATATCCTTATAATAGATACTGCTGGCCGACTTCAAAACAAGGAAGAACTTATGCAGCAGTTGCAAAAAATAAATAAGGTTATAGATAAGAAAAAGACTCAATCTTTAGACTTAATTAACTGTAAGAGTATACTCATTATTGATGCTACTCTTGGGAAGAACTCAATAACTCAAGCTGAAATATTTCATAAGATGATTCATCTTGACGCATTTGCCCTGACAAAACTCGATTCTACTGCAAAAGGAGGTGCTATATTCACGATAAGTCACAAACTGAACCTTCCGTTAGCTTTTATATCTTTTGGAGAAAAGATCGAAAATTATATGGATTCTTCAGCACCGGAATTTAAAGAAACCATTTTAAATAAGATTTAATTCTGTGTTTTTTTTGATAATTCTAACCATTTAAAATCTTATTTTGTTATCAGCTAATATAAACAAGAGTAAATTTTTTTAGCTAGGCCTTTATTTAAAATTTCATGTAATTCCAAATTATTAGAGGAAAATATGAACTATTTTGATTGGTTTTTTATTGCGATTATCATAGCCTTTTCCATCAAATCAATAGTCAATGGGTTCGTAAAAGAAATTATATTTGTTTTGAATATAATAATATCTATTCTTCTGGCTTTTGTAGTTTCTCCATATCTGGCATCATTTCTCCAATCAAAAGGATTTAATTTCTCTTTTGTAAAAACATTATCTATAGTTCTTTCATTTATAGCATTTTTTTTAATCTTAACTTTACTTACAAAACCTATCAAAATGCTTATCACTGAACAATTTGATAAATCCAACCTTGAATCAATCGATAAATTATCCGGTTTTATTTTTGGCATTATTCAGGGTTTATTTATATGTATCCTGATATTGATAATCTATGAAATTGGTATTAGAAAAATCAAATTTGAAGCCTTAAATAAGCTTATTGAAAGTTCGTTTTCTTATAAATTCTATGCAACAAATATTGCAAAATTACCAATTGTAAAAAATATTTTAAAACCTTGATTTAAATAACTTTCGATTTAAAAACGCTGGCTTTTAGCTTGAACTTTGAAATAATTATCATTGCTCAAAATAAAACTTATTTTAGTGATTTGATTTGCAATTCAATCAAGTCTGACTTTAAGAGCTAATATTATAAAGTTTTTTAAAGCTTTTAGTTCTAAGACCAGCTTTTATATAGAATAATTACTATTAAGCAAAATTATAAAAACAAAGAAATGAACATAAGAACATTAGAAAAATTAGATTTTAAAAATATAATTGACCTTCACAAACAGTACATAAACACCATATATGGCAGGGAAAGACTTTCAAATATTGAGTTTTTCAAGGATAAAAAGCAGCTGGAAGAAGAATTATTTCTGGTCGATGAAATCCTTGCATTTATAATTTCCGGTAAAAAGCTTGACATATACGGTTTCCCGGACATACGTAATTCCATTGGACTACTTAAAGGTGGTTTTACTCTTGAAGTGCCTGATGCATTTGATTTTTTTAACTTTTTGTGCAGCGCTGATAGACTTATAAAAAACATAAACAGGATAGATACTCCGATCTTTTCAAGTAGATTCAGAACAAATTTTACTTTTACAACTCTGGTAAGTGAAGTTGAAAAGATCTTTACATCCGATGGACAGATATCTGATAAAGCTTCTGCAAGACTTGAAAAAACCAGAAAGGAGATTAAAAATCTTACTCTATCTTTTGATTCAATATTAAACTCTTCTGTCAACAAGTATAAAGATTCACTTGTGTCTGATAACTATATCATTAAGGATAATAGATATTTACTTCCCGTTAAGACAAACAGGATTAAGTCGGTAAATGGAATTATAGCAGGGTATTCAGACTCCGGTCATACTATATTTATTGAACCAATTGAGATTGTTGAATATAATAATAAATTTTATGAGCTAAAAGCAGAAGAAGAAGAAGAGATTTCCCGAATCCTTTTTGTGATCTGCGAAAAATATAGGGCATCACTCGAAAACATAAACTGGTTTATTGAAAAACTTGGGTATCTTGATTTTTCATATGGAAAAGCTCTGTGTGCCTTTGATAAAAAATTTAGCAGAATTGAAATTTCGGATGAAAAAAACTTCAGACTCATCCAATTTTATCATCCCAGTTTACTAAATCCAGTAAAGAATAATCTTGAATTTGGAGGTGATAAAAACTTTGTCATAATAACAGGACCAAATACTGGTGGAAAATCTGTACTGTTGAAGGCTGTTGGAATCATTCAACTATTATTTCAAGCTGGTTTTTTTACTCCAACTTCAATAGGTTCTTCTCTACCAATAATGGATGATATTCTTGTGGATATAGGAGATCTGCAATCCATTGAAGAATCTTTATCCACATTTTCATCTCATATTTTAACAATTAATGAAATACTTTCAAAAGCAAATAATAAGACTTTAGTGCTAATTGATGAACTTGGCACTGCCACTTCCCCCCTGGAAGGAGAAGCTTTAGCAATATCAATTCTGCAACATTTAATCCAAAAGAAAGCTTATGGAATTATAACATCACATTTTGATAATCTTAAAGTATTTGCAATGCAAAACGAAAATACACTTATCGGAAGCATGGGATTCGACGAAAAACAACTTGTTCCTAGGTACATTTTAATGATGAATATACCAGGCTCCTCATATGCTTTTGATATAGCAAAAAAACTCGGTTTGCCTGATGATATTATTTCTAATGCAAAAAATCTTGTCTCCTTTAATAAAGAAAGTGATACAGTTATAAAAAAGCTCTCCCAGCTTTATTTAGAATTAAAAGAAAAAATGGAGATCATTGAAAATAAAGAATATGAACTTTCAAAAAGAGAATCAGAGATTAAGATTCTTAAAGAAAAATATGATAAGACTGAGAGAACTATCAGAAAAGAGTTTGAACAGGAATTTCAAGAAAAGTTTAAACAATTTAGAAAAGAAATAGAACAGGAAATAGCTTCTCTTAAAAAAGAAGGATATCAAAAAGATTCATCTAAAAATATAGCCTCAATGATGGATAAATATAAAGAAAGTTTGGAAGGGAATGCTGGAACTTTTGATAATTCAGGCTATAATAGAGATGTTGAAAATATGGAGAAAAAGAACTATATTGATTCATCTAGAATAAACTCTTCTATAAATATGCAATCCTCTTTAAAGATTGGGGATAGGGTAGATGTTAAGTTGTTTGGTAAAAAAGGAGTTATTACAGAAATAGGAGATAAAAAAGCTAAAGTTAAAATAGATAATTTCATATTTGAGATTCCAATATTCGATCTTATTAAAATAAGAGAAAAAGAAGAGTCAAAATCACAAAAGGCTGATAACTCTTATGTTCCAGCGAAAAATATTCCTATGACACTAGATATCAGAGGCAAAAGTGTTGCTGAAGCTGAAGAAATATTAAATGAGTATTTTAATCAACTTGCCTTAACAAATCATAAAAAAGTTTACATAATTCATGGGAAAGGTTTAGGTATACTATCAGAATTTGTGCATGACTACTTGAAAAATATAAAAATTGTCGATTCTTTTTCTTTTGCAAAACCAGAAGAAGGAGGTACAGGATGTACCATAGTAATTTTAAAAAATTAGAAGATCTTAAATCTATTGCAGAAAAGACCTTAAATTATGATGTTTTGCTTGAAAGTGTCAATTCTATCTTAAATGAAAAATGGTGTGAATCAATTAAACTTGGTTCGGAAGTTGAAGATAACAAATTTGAAGAGCTTTCTTTTGTGAGAAATACATTCGACAAGAAACTCAGATTTAAAATAGGTGGATGTGGAGCTAAAAATGATATTAGAGTTGTATTTCAAAATAAAGTTGATGTAATAACTTTGCCTATGGCAGAATCAAGATATGCAATCGAAAATTTTCTTGAAAATATAGAGATCTATAGAAAAACCCAAACACCATTTCCAATCCTTGCTATGAATATAGAAACGATGACCATTGCAAATAATTTACCTGATGTAAAGGATCTACTTTCAAATTTTTCTTCATTTACAATAGGAAGGAGCGATCTTTCAGGATCAATGAATGTAAATGTTAATGATCCTTTAGTGGATAAAAAAATTTCTGAAATCCTTGATTTCATTCATCATAATTTTCCTACAGCAAAAATTTCTATTGGAGGAAAAATTACACCAAAAGCAGCTATACATCTATATGAAAATTTCAAAGATCAATTTAATTTTCTAAATACAAAATTTATATATATTTTACCTGATGAAAATATTGAGGTAATTGTACTAAAAGCTCTTGAGCTTGAGATCTTATTATATGCACTTTTCTATTATAATGATTACAGAAATAAAGATGAGTTTATAGATTTTGCGAAAAATAATATGAATAGAATGAATTCATAGTTTAATCTAAATATTTAAGGATTTTTTATGTATAGAGTAGTTGTAGGTATTGAAGTTCATGTACAAATAAAAACAAAAACAAAAGCTTTTTGCAGGTGTTTAAATACTATATCAATCGAACCAAATAAAAATATATGCCCTATCTGTATTGGTGAACCTGGCACTCTTCCAGAACTTAATAGACAGATGGTTATCAAATCTTTAACAGCAGCTTTAGCTTTGCATTGCAAAATTAATGAGACATTTCATTTCGATAGAAAAAATTATTTTTATCCTGATCTTCCTAAAGGTTATCAGATAACTCAATATGAAGTACCAATAGGATATGATGGTTATCTAACAATCTTCACTGATGATTCTTCAAAAAGGATTGGCATAGAGAGGATCCATATGGAAGAAGACACAGGAAAAATGTTACATGATTATCAATACTCTACCACTTTGATTGACTACAATAGAGCAGGGATCCCACTGGTTGAGATAGTCTCTAAACCAGATATGGGAAATTCAGATGAAGCGGTAGCATATGTAAAGATGCTAAAAAGAACTCTTGAATACCTTGAAGTTTCAGATTGTTCACTTGAATCTGGATCAATGAGATGTGATATTAATATATCTGTTAATAAAGAAAATACTCCTCTTTCACATAAAGTTGAGATAAAAAATCTTAATTCGTTTAATGCAATAAAAAAATCCATAGAATACGAAATAAAAAGACAGACTGAAAATTTAGATAAAGGTCTTAGTATTGAAACTGAAACAAGACTTTTCAACACACAAACCAATAAGACCGAAGTTATGAGAACTAAAGAGTTAGCTGCAGACTATAGATACTTTCGAGAACCAGATATACCTGATATAACAATAGGAAAAGAAGATTTTTTAACAGGTCAAAAGGCAATAAAAGAGCTGCCTGAAGATATGATAAAAAGATTTAGAAAGGATTATTCCCTTACACTTTATTTATCAGATCTTCTAACATCTGATAAAAAGATAGCAGAATATTTTGAAAAAACTGCTAAGATATGTAATGAACCTTTGAAAACTGCAAATATTATCACAACTGAAATATTTGGCTTTTTGAATGATAATTCTATTTCAATAGATAAGATAAAATTGACTCCAGAAGATCTTGCTGAACTTATTGGTTTGATTTCAAAAAATAAAATTTCATATAAAGCATTTAAAGACAGGATAAATGACCTTCTAAGTGGTAATCTTGATATTGAAAGTTTTATTTTAGAATCAGCAATAGTTACAGATGACATAAAAATTGCAGAAGTCGTAAATAAAGTCATTAATGAGCAGAACGATGCAGTAGAGAAATACCTTAAAGGAAAGGAAAGTGTATTTATGTTTATTGTTGGACAGGTCATGAAAGAGCTTAAAGGAACAGGAGAAATAGAAAAAGTCAAATTGCTCATTAAAGAAAAACTTGATTTATTAGCCAGGAATCAAAAACCTGAGCAATAAACGTGGTAATATAGCAGCAAAGAACTTTACTTTTTTTCCAAATTTATTTAGCCTTATTGTAGAGAGCTAAATTTCTATATAAAATATTAGTAATAATATATGTT
>JAAYUW010000004.1 GCA_012517545.1 Exilispira sp. | reverse complement strand
CTGACCTGCATCAGCTTCTTGAGCAAACTAAAGGAACAGGTGTTGATGTCTATACCCACGGAGAGATGCTTCCGGCACATTATTATCCATTTTTTCGAAAGTACGACAATCTGGCTGGAAATTATGGGAATGCCTGGTGGAAGCAGATTGAGGAGTTTGAACAGTTTCATGGGCCGATACTTTTTACAACAAACTGTATCGTTCCACCCAGAAGCGATGAGGTGAAAAGCAGAATATACACAACCGGTTCTGTCGGTTACCCTGGATGTGAACATATAGAGGCTGATGCAAGAGGGAAGAAAGATTTCTCAAAGATTATTGAACTTGCAAAATCTCTCCCTCCTCCAGCACAGCTAGAATCAGGCAGCATTATCGGTGGTTTTGCTCATAACCAGGTGATAGAACTTGCAGACAGGATCGTTGAAGCTGTAAAATCTGGAGCTATAAAAAAGTTTTTTGTGATGGCTGGTTGTGATGGAAGGATGAAATCCAGGGAGTACTATACAGAATTCGCAAAAAAATTACCAGAAGACACAGTTATCTTAACCGCTGGCTGTGCAAAATATAGATACAACAAGCTAGATCTTGGTGAGATAAACGGGATCCCAAGAGTTCTTGATGCTGGGCAGTGTAATGACTCATATTCACTCGCTATTATAGCCGTAAAGTTGAAAGAGATTTTTGGTCTTGATGATCTAAACAAGCTTCCAATAACCTTTAATATAGCCTGGTATGAGCAAAAAGCTGTTATAGTACTTCTTTCATTACTGTATCTTGGTGTCAAAAATATACATCTTGGGCCAACATTACCCGGATTTTTATCACAAAATGTCGCTAAAGTTCTTGTTGAACAATTTGGAATTGCAACTATTGATACTGTTTATAATGATATAAATTTATTTTTAAACAAATAATTATACGATTTATTTGTGCTCTTTGCTTTTTCGTAATTATTGATTTTGTTAGATAAATAAGAGTGATCTTTAAGTGTACTTTGATGAATTGGCCGCTGGATAAAACGAGTAAAGAATTAAATTCGATGCTAAACTGCTGGTTATTCTACCGGCAGTTTTTTTATAAATATATCCTCTATTTTATTGTTAGAAATTTAAAAAACATTATACTAAGCAAAAGAGTACTTTTTTGACAATAAAAACAAGCGAGGATTTGTTTTATAAAAATTTAAGATTCATGTAAATTGAAAAAAATAAGTCTAAAGAAAAAAAAGATGATCGAAAAATAAATCTGGAGATTCTATGAATAAGGTTATAGAAACCCTTTTCGAGCGAAAATCTGTTCGCCAATACACTGATAACGATATATCAGCAGAGGAAAAAAAGCTTATTTTAGAATCTGCGTTTCAGGCTCCTACCGCAGGGAATCAGGTTCTTTATACGATACTTGATATTGAGGATCAAGCGATAAAAAATAAACTAGCAGTTCTTTGTGATAATCAACCTTTTATAGCCGAAGCAAAGATGGTTCTTCTTTTCCTTGCAGATTGTCGGAAATGGTGGAATGCTTATCGATATGCTAAAGCAGAGATGAGAGATCCAGGACCAGGGGATCTTTTGCTGGCTTGTTGTGATGCTCTTATTGCAGCAGAAAATGCCGTTATAGCTGCACAGTCTCTTGGGATAGGTTCTTGCTATATTGGAGATATACTTGAGAACTGTGAAGAGATCACTTCGTTACTTACTTTAAAAGATTATGTTGTTCCTATAACACTTGTTGTTTTTGGTTATCCTACCAGAGGACAGATAGAACGCAAAAAACCGAAAAGATTTGACCTTGATTTTGTTGTACAGAAAAATAATTATCATGAACTAAATGAGGAGCAAACCAGGGAGATGTTTTCTAAACTTTCTGATAAGGATGATTTCGATTATGATATCTATTTGAACTCTATCTGCAAAAGAAAATATCTTTCAGATTTCTCAATTGAGATGAATCGTTCAGTTAAAGAATACTTAAAACCTTTTTTTTCAGATCAAAAGATAAAATAGCATAAGGAGAAGCTATGCAGAACAGGATTACAAAAAAACTACCTTTGCTTGACGAGAAAGGACATATTACAGAACCTGGCTGGGCCAGTTCGCCTTTGTGGGAGTATAAAAGAGAAAAAATAAAGGCACCAGTGTGGAGAATAAAAGAGTGGGACTACTATGCTGTACTATCAGAAAAAAAAGGGTATGGCTTAACTTTTACAATAAGTAATCTCAGTTATACTGGCTTAATAGCTATCTGCTATCTTGATTTTAATCATAGATACTATCATCAAATAGATGAAATGATTTTCTTTCCATCTGGAAGGCTTAAACTTTCCGAATCTGACGAAGGAGTTGTCTCTTTTAAAGGGAAAAAGCTTTCATTAAAGTTTGAAACTGATAAAGAAAAGAGAACTATTTCCTTTAGTTCTCCTTTTATCAAAGATTACGATGGTAATACCGGTATTAAAGGTGAAATCACGCTTTATGAAAAAGCTGGGAGTGATAGGATTGTCATAGCAACACCATGGAAAGAAAATCCCAGAGCATTTTACTACAACCAGAAGGTGAACTGCCTTTCTGCAGATGGATACTTTATTTTAGGTGAAGATGAGTTGCCCAGAGGTAGAACCGAAGGAAGAGAATCAAAAGAAAATAATATTAAATTTAACAAGTCTATCGAAGCAGGATCAGAAAAAAATAAATTTTACTTTGAAAAAAGTGAAGACTTTGGTGTTCTTGATTGGGGTCGAGGAGTCTGGACTTATAAAAATAGGTGGTACTGGAGTAGTCTGTCCACCAAAATTGATGATCATCTATTTGGCTGGAATCTTGGGTATGGCTTTAGTGACAGAACAAGTGCAACGGAAAATGCTCTTTTCTATGATGGTAAAATAAGTAAACTGGATGATGTAAAATTCATAATTGATAAATCTGATTATATGAAACGCTGGAAAATCGTTGATAATCAAGATAGACTTAATATTGATTTTTTGCCCATATTAAATAGAAAAAGCAAGACAGATGTCGTTTTTATTAAATCCATTCAAAATCAGCTTTTTGGTTCTTTTAATGGTTATGCAATATTGGATGATGGAAAGAGAGTTGAGATTAAAGACAAAATCGGTTTTGCCGAAGATGTTGTCAACCTCTGGTAGGTATTGCTCTTAAGCAGTTATTATTACAATTCAACTACAACTTTAAGTTAACTGGTTTATTGACTTTTTAATTTTGCCACTTATTAATACGAGTACTTCCATTCAATGCTTGTTTTTTAAGTGTTTGGCTTTATTGTTGTCTTGTTCACTTTTACCACGGTACTTCCATTTGATACTTGTTTTTTAAGGCTCTTAACAAAAAGTATGG
>JAAYUW010000064.1 GCA_012517545.1 Exilispira sp. | reverse complement strand
TTATTCCAGGCATTATACTCGTACCAATTTACACCATTATAAAAGTAATTACTCCCACCTTTTACAAATAAATTAACCTTGTTTCCGAGTTTAACCAATTCTTCAGCCCAAGAAATTATAGTTAATTCATTTCCTCCTACCCCTCGGTTAAGAACGTCAGTAGGATGAAAGGAATTTCCTTTTTCAAAAACAAAATCTATTATAGACATATAAAAAACTTCTCAAGTATTTTCATAGCATCATCTCTTGGCATTTTTCCTTTTCTTATTTTTTTATAAATAATATTGCATCTTCAGGCTTCATTTTATACCTAGCCAAAAAGGCGAGTACTAAGAGACCTGTTCTGTCAATTCCTAATCTGCAATGTATAGCAACTTTCTTATTATTAAGTAGTTCTAATTGAATATTTTCTGTTAAAATCATAAGTATCTGAATTACATTACCCATTTCCCAATAAGTTAATGGACAATGTAAAATATTACCTTTGTTTCGGTAATTACCTTTTGAGCGTGATAAATTAATAAGCAAATCAAATTCAAAAATATCAGAATCATCTGGAAAACATCCAATAAAAAGATTATCTATAATTTTTGAAAATTTACTCATCAATTATTCTTTTTTCCATGTATTGATCAATTTCTATACATAATTTATTTTTTATCTTTTTAACTGCTGCTTCTAATTGAACTCTCCCGGCTTCCCCCCATTTTAAAAGTGTATTTACTTGTGATATAGATACAAGACTCCTCTTATAAGCTCTACTTGTAACCGGGTCTGGTAATAACGGAAATAGTTGATCTATTTTTGCTATAAATCTTAATTGTATATAAGGTTTATAATTATAATCTTTATCATTTTCTACAAGTTGGAAGCCAATTAGTTCAGGTTCTTTAAAAGTTACTTGAGATTCTTCAATACATTCCCTTTCTAAGGTTTGTATAACAGTCTCGTCTTTTTCTGGTTTTCCCCCAGGCAAATTGAAACGACCTAAATCATCATGTACTAAAATTCTTCCAAAATTATCAAAAAGAAAACCGTAAACTTGTTTTATCGAAAATGAATAATCAATTTCGTTTGAAAGTATCCATGTTACTTTCAGTTCATCCATTGTGATAACTCCTTACTATATCATTAACAATAATCGTCGCAGATTGTTCTACGGATAATATACTAGTATCAATTATCTTATAATTATACTCCTTACATAATTTATTGAGGTTGCTTTCAGTTTGTTTGTGCTTCATTGGGTTTTTTATGAACTTTTCATAATCTCTTTTATCATTAGATTTATTATATAAATATCTTTTTTTTCGAATATCGAAATCGCATATTAGTAAATAAGACAAACTAGCTCTAGGTGTTCTTCGCAAAAGAAAACGTGACACTTTTGACCAAAACAAATTACCTTCAATTAAATCATGATTCAATATTCTTATTATATAACTTTCTTGAAGATGTATTTTTTTAGGAGAGAAGTGGAGAGTATCAATAAATATTGCGATTTTAAAGATTAATGATTTTAGGTTTTTATTAATATGAGTACTATTTTGAACAATTGATATTATTTTCCCAATTAGTTTATAATTCAAACATGTTGTGGACCAGTCATATTTTATATGTTTTTCATCTAAAATATCTTTTACTTTTTGGGTGATTGTTGTTTTACCGGAAAAATCAATTCCTTCAATAATGACTAACATAATTCGTTTCCCAATATTGTAATTATTTCATTAATGATTTTATCCGATGTTGTTTGGCTTGTATCAAATATATATAATTTTTTATGACGTTTCATTATGTGTTGTAAATTAGTTATGAATTGATCATGTATCTCTGTTGATTCAGTTGTTATTAGATCAATTTCATTTTTTTCTTTTAATACTCTTCGCTCTAATCTTTTTCTGCGTGTTTCGAGATTAGAGATCAATAATATGCCTAAATCGAAGGTGAAAAATGAATTTAACTTAGTAAAGGCAATATTAGTAATCAATCCAAAACCTAATGTTTTACCATACTCAATTGCTCTATCTACATATGATTCGCAAATAATCATTGAAGATGAATTTGGTGGTTTATAAATAAATTTATCAAAAAAGGACATTAATATATAAAGCCAATTCAGTATTTTGCTTTTTGGATAATTTGGTGCAGGAAAAAGGGCAAGACATTTATATCCAAAATGTTTTAATATCATGCCTTTTTTATGTATACAGTCAATGTTCAGTGTTTTTAAACGCTTTGTTAATTCACGTGCAATAGTTGATTTGCCTACCAAATCTGGACCTTCTATTAAAATATGCATTTATAACACCATATCAATTATTCTTTATACTATCTTATTAATAAAACTTTATTGTTATAAAGAATGAAGTATAACAGGGGAGTTCTAGAATATTTTGTTTTTTATAATCAATTAAATCTGTAGTCTGCAATTCCTTCAAATAAGAATAAAAAGTCATAAATATTTTTGTCATTATTCCCTATTCAACTTCCATATTAATTTTTCCAGAATATTTAAAATATCGGCTCATCGAGAAATTTTATGGTAAATATATTTATGGCTCTCCTGAAAAAAGGGTATAAAAATGTTGAAAAAAAACAAGGAAAATATATATAAATTAAGTAGTTAAACAAAGGAAGAATAAATGTTTAGAGAAAATAAAAGTCATAAAGATAACTTTTTATTTGATTTTTACTCATCAATTTTAAGAAACAATCAGCAAAAAAAGTTAGAAGAAGGATGGGTCAAAAAATTTTTATGATGAAATATTTTCAAAGATAGATGAGTCTATTTTCAGCAATGCATATAGTGAAGAATATTCCAGGCCCAATTTCCCTATTAATATTTTAGCAAGTCTTTTAATCTTAAAAATGAAATTTAGTTACTAAGATGAAGAGTTATTTGAGCAATATAACTACAACATAATGTTTAGATATGCTTTTGGACTACATGATTTTGCTGAATATGAATTAGTTCCAAGGACATATTATAACTTTAAGAAAAGATTAGTAGAATATGAGGAAAGCAGTAAAATTAATCTTATGAAGTTATTATTTAAGAATCTAAATGATTCTATTAAAACGAAATATAATATTAGCACAAAAGAAGAGCGGATGGATTCTACTTTAATATGGTCAAATATTAAAAATATGAGCAGGCTTGAATTATGCTTAAAGACATTCAAAAAATTCTATTCATCAATTCAAGATAATGAGAAGGATGAGAAGATAGAAAAATATATTGAATCTGACTCAGATAATTTCTGTTACAAATTAAAAAAGGAAGAAGTAGAAAAAGAGCTTGAAAAGATTGGATACATTTTGTATAAATATTATCAAAGATATATAGAAAATGAGAAAGTACAGAAAACTGAAGAATTCAAGCTTATTGAAAGATTATTCTATGAACAATTTGAGATAGAAAATGATCAAGTAAAAGCAAAAGATATAGCAAAAATGAGACAGCTAAAATTATGAGAAAAAAATTTAGAGTTTTTAAGAGGAGAGCCATTTGTTATTCTGGAGCGATTTTAATTTATTTTAGCTAATCATTCTATTTTTTTATAAAGTTTATTCTTATGAAAAATGACAGATTAAAATTTTTACCTATAACATACAACGAGATGATAAATTTTGGCTTTAGTCAGTGTGATATAATATTTGTCACCTCTGATACCTATATTGATTCTCCCTATATAGGAGTTAGCCTCCTTGGTAAGTACCTTTACCACAATGGTTTTAATGTTGGTATAATCCCTCAACCAGATATTCACAATCTTGATGATATACGAAGACTTGGAGAACCCCGGCTTTTCTGGGGTGTGACGTCGGGATGTTTCGATTCTATGGTTGCCAACTACACTGCAACACTCAAAAAGAGAAAGAAGGATGATCTAACTCCGGGGGGATTAAACAACAGAAGGCCAGATAGAGCAACCATTGTCTATACAAACCTTATAAAGAGTGCATTTAAAAAGACTGTACCTATTATAATAGGAGGAATAGAAGCCAGCTGCCGCAGAATTACTCATTATGATTATTGGGATAATGATATTCGCAGATCCATACTTTTTGACTCAAAGGCTGACCTGCTTATTTACGGTATGGCTGAGAGTGCTATTTTAAATGTTGCAAAACTTTTCGAAGAATTTCTTAAAGACTCTTTTAAACCTTACGAAAAACTTTACTTTAGCGATGAATCAAAAGAAAAAATAAGAGGGTTAAGAGGACTTTGTTATATCGATAAAATAAAACCTCCGGAATTTATCGAAATACCTTCTTTTGAAGATGTTAAAACAAGCAAGGATGCCTTTGAAATCAGTCATAATATTTTTTTTGATTATATTAATGATGAAACAAAACAGATACCTCTTATACAAAAACATAATGATAGATATCTAATCCACAATCCACCATCTTTTTCTTTAACAGCTGTAGAGCTTGATGATATCTATGAACTTGATTTTGCCCATGATGCACATCCGATTTGCAAAAATGAAGGTAAGATCATCGCTCTCGATACTATTCCATTTTCAGTCACCACACATAGAGGTTGTATAGGAAATTGCAGCTTTTGTAGCATAGCAATTCATCAGGGGAAAAAAGTCATAAATAGAAGTACAAATTCAATATTAAAAGAGGTAGAAGATTTCAAACTTAAACAAGAATTTAATGGAATAGTTAAAGATATAGGTGGACCAACAGCCAATATGTATGGCATAAGTTGTTCTATTTATGGTATCGCTGGATCCTGCTCTGACAAAGATTGTCTTTTCCCGAATATTTGCAAGAACCTATGTGTTGAGCATAAAAGCTATATAGAACTTCTAAGAAGTGCAAGAAGTATAGAGAAAATAAGAAGAGTATTTATATCATCGGGGATAAGATATGATCTTATAATGGCTGATAAAAAATATCAAAAAGAGTTTTTAAAGGAACTTATACTATATCATACAAGCGGTCAGTTCAAAATCGCTCCGGAACATACTGAAGATCATATATTAAAACTTATGCATAAACCTGAGTTTCAAGTTTTAACTTCCTTTCTAAATCTATTAAACAGCACTAAAGAGCAAATAAATAGAAGTATAGAATATAAAGGGAAAACTCTGGAACTTGTAGATAAAAGAGATAAAGAGAATAATTTAGAACTGAGAAATGAACTAAATAATGAGAAGTTATATAGAAAAAATGCAAAAACTCAGATTAAACAAAATGCAGAAAAAAACACAGGAGTTAGCTCTAACTTTTCTGTAAGTTTTTATCTTATCGCAGCATATCCAGGATGCAAAAATGAAGACATGATTGAACTTGGAAGTAAACTAAACAAATTTTCAAATATAATTGCAAACCAGGTTCAGGTATTTATTCCTCTACCTTTAACCTATTCATCGGTACAGTACTACCTTGAAAAAGATCCGAAAACAGATAAAAAACTTTTTGTTGAGAAAAATTTAAGAAAAAAAACTGAACAAAAGGATATCTTATTCATTTAACCAAAAGCTTAAAGAAATATCAGTCTTTTTAAATCTAAAAAACTTGCAACTATCTATCTTCCAGCATTATCGGAAGATTTTTTATTTAAAAAAAAAGCACGAACACTTGCAAGATCTTCAGGAGCAATATATCTTTTGGGAATGGCTATCGTGACCTTTGATCTGTGATTTAAGATAAAGAATTTTTTATTTTCTTTTATCGATTTGAAATCATTATAACTCATATCTATCTGTTTAGTTCCAGAGATAATGGATATTTTATCTGAAGTTATTATGTACTTTTGTTCTTTTATAATTTTTAAATCTTCCATAAACTGTTTTTTTGAATTTTTATAATTTAAATAGACATATACAGCTACAAAAATAAGGGAGGTTGCTAAACTTAAAATAGCAAGAACAAGTATTGATATATTAAAGTAAAGAAAGATCTTTACAATATATAAAAGAACTGCAATAATAATAGCGTATAAAGGTAATAACCAGAGTATCTTCAAAAGTATCTGATGAAAAAAAAGTTGCTTAAAATCTGTAAGTTCCATTTTTCCTGAAAATTCAACTGTTTTAGTGGTAAAGTCCATATAAATCCTTTTATTTACTTACTCAACAAGAGTATAATTCTTAAAATAAGATTTACAAGTATTCCCGTAACTTTCGACTCTAGCTTCTCTTATTTGTTATTATTTTTAAGTTTAGATTACAAGATATTAAAAATTGATTTTGAAAAAAAATTAGACTATCTTTTAAATGTTCTTTGTTAGATTAACTTTTATTAAAATGATACTATAGTCTTTAAACATAATTTAAAACTATTATGAAATATGCTGCTTACACTTGGTCAACACCTTTTGTAATCAAAGGATTGAAAGTTGATCTTAATATATCAATCATCGTTCATAAGTAGAGACCTGATCATTTATGATATAAATATTATATATAATATTAAACTTTTAAGGTGAAGAAATGAAATCTTTAAAAGATTATTCAACTCCAATTTTCTAGGCTGAAGGATATCCAGGTAAACTTGACAGAACTCTTTAGACTTTCGACTTTAGACTTTTATATATCCATATTTAATAGATCATCAATAGTTATCTTTGAATCTTTTTCCTTACCTTTATACATCTTTTTCTTTGCTGGCAGATAAACATTATTGTAAAACTTAGCAAATTCAAATATCTCCTCATCTTTATAATGTTCAGGAATCTTCACCTGATAGTAGTAATCCTTATGCTTTATGCCTTTAAAAATAATATAGATGACATCTGAAATTCTTGTAACAAAGATTTTGAGATAATATAAAATGTAAGCTGAAGATGCTAAAATAACCGCAAAAAGGCATAAAAGATTTATCCCTATCTGTATATTTGCAAGATCCTGCACAGAATATGAAAGATTGAATGAAGAAATATTTTCATCAAGATAATGTGACCTCAAAATTTGATCTTCATAATCTTTAACTTTATATATACTATTTTGAACTTTGATATCATTATTATTTATAAAATCTGGCTTTATCTCAAGTTTCAGGATATTTTTATCGGCAAAGCAAAGTATACGAATATTTTTTACAAGTTCATCAACAGCCCTGTTATCCTTTCTATCAATAGCAAGTAAAAGCTGGTTTGAGTAAGCTAAAAAGATAGATGTATAAGTTTGAGTTCTGGCTTCAACTGCATTTTGCACACTAAAAACCGGGATATAACTGTAAATAAAAAGTGAAATTATTATTGAGAATATACAGATTATCATAATAGTTTTTAAATGATTCTGGAGCATTTTACTGTTAGCATTTTGAAGATTCTTCAATAACTTAAGGACTCGAAGTATCCTTAGTATTCGAGAAATCCGTATAGTTCTAACGATTCGCATAATCTTTACAGAGGAAAATATATTTGTTAAAATTATTCCAGAAGTCATGTAAGTGATAAAGGATGGTCCGGATGAAAAAAGTAAAAGTGGTATCGAGCAAATGAAATCTATCCACCCATTCTCATAAAAAAAGTAATTAGCAAATGAACTGTTTTTTATAGAAATTATAGTTCTTGTTATAAACTCTATCGAAAAAATACAGTCAATAGCGAATCCTGCTAAAAAAAGATAAGTTTTATACTTTTGATCCCACATCAAGACAACTGATAGATCATCAAGTATTATTTGCAGAATGCTTACGAAAATCAAAATATTTATAAATCCATTCAGTACTCTAGAAAGTCCACTACTCCTCTTATTTTCCATCTTTTTCAACCTTTGTTAATATTTTAGTAAGATTTATTTGCCTGCATATTTACCCTGGGGTCATTTGATTTCATTTGCAATAAGATAAAGTTCATCAACTATTCCTTTATTGTAACCATAGTTTTGAGCAACTTTCCTGGCGACACCATACCAGCTTTTATCAGCTGTTTCAGCACCTTTTTCCTTTTTATTTGCTGGCTCATAATCGGCAAATCTTGAAATAAGTATAAATAAAAATCTTGAGCTTGCTTCCCAATTCTCAAGCAAATAATCTGGCAAATTGCTATCCACAGCCAGTTTACATTCTGTAATATCTATAAGTGGTATTTCCTTTACCAGGCTACCAGTTGCGAGTTTACAGATACTTTGTATCTCATCTTTTCCATTTGCAGAGGCAAGAGTTTTATTTCCAGCTTTTTGTAAGTGAGGATATGGAGTTAAAAGTAAAAGCATTTTTAGATATGAAATATAATCTTGTAGTTCAATAAAGCATTTTTGAACTCTCACAAGCTCATTATAAGTAAAAGCTTTTCGCTCAAATATTAGAGCTAAAGATTTATCTATATATCTTTTTTCAAAAATATAATAAATGGATTTAAACTGAACCCTGCAAACAGAGTCTTGAAGCATATCTTCTATAATTTTTTTATAACTTTGTTTTACGGCTTCAACATTAAAATTATGGTTTTTATGAACCTTATTTAGAATTGAAAAATCGATTTCTGAATCTATTATTTTTGTAAAAAAAGGAATGCAACTTTCAAGGACCCTTTTCTGAAGGCTTTGAAGGATAAAAGCTATCGCTTGATCTGGCGGAATCGAAGGAAAAAACTCCGGGTTTTTAAATGATGCTTCAAGCTTACTTCTATTGTTTTTAATAAATAATAATATTTGAGATTCAGCACCAATAGGACTTTCGATCCTGATATTTGGCAATTCTAAGAGATGGTTGATAAATTTTTCAGCCCTCTGCAAGTTAGTATCACTCATATGATCCCCTGATATTTTAAAGTTTATTAAAATATAAGCTCTTCCCTTTATACATTTATTCAGGATAAAAATATTTTACTTATTATGATTTTTCAGGATTTAATTGTAGTTTGTTTGTTATTTATGGCGCTTCTGAAATGAGGTTTGAATTTAAAAATACTATCTAACAAATAGATGCAGGAACGTACTTTATTAATTTTTAGATAGTAGCAAAAAATAAAATAAAGTTAGAAGTGGGATTGCTGTTAATCATAGAATGTATTTGCAAGATAAATTAATAAGTACTTGTGATTATTATAAGATGAAATCTATAGTTTTCAATAATACTGCAAAAAGAAAATGATTAGAAATTGCATTTGTTTTATGAGAAAGAAGGTATAGACCCAGGTTAATCTGATACAACATAAAATACATTTTGCCTAAAATTATGGTTTAAACCATCAAAACACGGATATGGATAGTAACCTTCTAAAAAGCTAAATTGACGAAAGCAAATACTTTTATTTTGAGTAATACTGTATATTGGCTAAACACGTTAGTGCCACTAATATGGCGTTTATTGAGAAAATATTATGATTATGCAATGAAAATAAAAGTGGTGTTTTTACCTCTGTATTATAAAAAAAGGTTAAAAAGTAACTGAATGACCAATATAAAGTAAAACCAAAAAGGAAAGATTAACATGAATCAGGAAATTGAAAATAGCTTATGCTGGCAACAGAATAGGATCTTTTGAGATGGTAGAAGTGAAAGGATGCGAAGATGCTGACAAAAAAAGGACACTACTTTGTGCTTCCGATAAAATCGGAGAGGAAGGGATTCGAACCCTTGATACCATTGCTGATATACCGGTTTTCGAGACCGGCCGATTCAACCACTCTCGCACCTCTCCATAATATCAGAATAAAAAGTGAGACTGTATGCGTGAATATCTAAAATATGCAAATAAAATTATTTAATCGATTAAGTTTTATCGATAAAGTTCAATAAATAAAGCCTTATCAATATCGTTTTATCTACAAAGTTTTTTCAAGAAGGCTTTCAATATAAAAGATTTTAATCAAATAATTGAAAACTTAAACC
>JAAYUW010000063.1 GCA_012517545.1 Exilispira sp. | reverse complement strand
TAGTTAAAACCTCTGTTAAATAAAATAAAAATAAAATAAATATCAGCTATCTTCTTTAATTTTAGAAAGTTCTAAAAATGCTTCATCAATGCTTATGTATTTTAGATAAACAAACCAGTCAATAGTATAGTTAAAGCTGTCACCAACATATTAATATAACTTAAGTCAAAAAGATAAACAGAAAATGTGCGTCTGAAGCCTATTTTTTATCTGCATCAAAATAGTCATCTTTGCTAATTTTATCAATAGTTGATTCGAAATAGCCGTTAGAAATGATTGTCCGAACATTTTGATGGAGAAAAATCTTATTGATATCACTTATAATCTTCCCATCTTCAGATAATGTTATTGAGTAACCTTTTTTAAGAATATTCTCGACTGATAATGTGTTTAACAGCCTGGTAACAGATTCCAATCGAGATTTACGATCTTTAAACAAAGAAATTGATTGCCTTTGCAATCTATTTAAAAAATTATCGAGAGTAATTTTTTTATTATCAATTTTAGATTGAATTATATTGATGGCTCTTTTTTGAAAAAATGTTAATGATACCCTTTCCTTATAACGAGATAGCACCCTTGCCATATCCGATAAAAGCCTATTTCTGGAGTTGATAACAGCACTTTTAGCATTCATGCCACCTTGAGTAACTGTTGTGGCTGCCCCGGTCGGTGTTGGTGCTCTAAAATCTGCAACAAAATCCGCAATCGTAAAATCTGTTTCATGCCCGACTCCACTGATAATAGGGATTTTAGAATCTGCTATCGCTCTGGCGACAATCTCTTCATTGAATGGCCAGAGATCCTCAAGTGATCCTCCTCCTCTTGCCAGTATAAGAACATCTAAAGTTTGAGAATAATTTTTATTGGCAAACTGTATTGCGCTTGCTATCATTGAAGCAGCCTGATCTCCTTGAACGAGAACAGGGAAAATATACAGATCCATGTACCCAGCTCGAGTTTTTATAGTATTTATTATATCATGAAGAGCAGCTCCCTTTTCAGAAGTGATTATACCTATTGCACATGGGTACTCTGGAATAGGTTTTTTTCTTTGGGCTTCAAATAAGCCTTCCCGAAATAGTTTATCTTTCAATTCCAAAAATCTTTTCCAGAAAAGCCCTTCTCCAGATAGAGAGACATTATCAACTATTAAACGATATTCTCCTGAGGGTGGGTAAAGGCTAAGTTTACCGTGACAGACAACCTTATCTCCATCTTTAATATTAATCTTGAGTCTATTGAAATTTGAGTTCCAGATAATCCCCTTTAATATATATTGATCACTTGATTCTACTCCTACCTCTTTAAGATTAAAATAAAAATGCCCTGATTGAGAAAATGAACAATTTGAAATTTCTCCACTAACGTTCAGATCAAAAAATTCTGAGGATTCGAGAATGGATTTTATTTTAAGTGTAAGCTCTTTAACAGTTATTATATCTGGTTCAATAATATTTTGATCGTTAATATTCATAGTTATTCCTGTAATCATAGATATTTAATAGCATAAATTCAATATAATTATTTGATAAATAGATTTCACTAATATAGCCAAGAAAGTTTTTTGCTTTACATAAAAAAAGTAAACTGTATAAGGTTCAGGAGCAAATATTATGATAATACCTGGTATTTTTAGTTTAACATGAAAAAAACAAACTATAAGAATATTTTAAGTTTTAAAATATCTGATCATCCATTTTGACATCAGATATCAAGTAAAAAGCAAGAAAAATTGACTGCTTCAAAAACCAGGGTAAAATAGTATTAACAAAGTTTAAATATTATTCAATAATAAACGTTACTCCTGAACTTAAAATGTTAAAAGCATTTTGTACCGTTAAGAACCCTTTAAGGCAGTTTATGCTTTATTTCGTATATATATCAAGTAGTTTTACGTTAAATTGAGTACTTTTTTTCAGAATCACAATTACTAATTTAAAAAAGAACGACAAATCATGCTGGAAGATAAAGATATCAATACTCTTAGCAGAATAATGAAAACAAATGGTTGCTTACTCGATGCGTCTACTATCATATATCTTGATAAGGTGGATATACTTGAACTACTCTGCTCAAATTATAAAATAAAAACTATAGAAAATGTTATGAAGGAAATATGTGCTAACTCCAATCATAGACTTAAGAAGGAAGAAACTCTTTGTAAAATAGATATAACTCATCCAACCAGTACCTTGATTGAAAATTCTTCTATATACCAGGGAAATCTCCAATTAATGCTTTCAACTAATAAAAAAATATCAAACCTTGATAGTTTTTTAAAATGTAATTCTTTAAGTCCTACAGATTTTGATCTATTTTTAACTGGAGTTACAGTAAATCTACCAATCTTCACAGAAGACAAAAAAATCATAAAACTTTGCGAAAAATGCAAAATATCGTTCTACAATTCGTTAATTGCCTTGGTAGTGCTTACATTTGATGGTTTAATAGATCATTCAGATGCTATAAGTATAATGTTTAAGATAAACTCAATTGCCTGGTATAGCAATAAAATCTTTAATTCAGCTTTTGAACTTCTTGAACTTGTTATTAAGAAATGAATAAAAACTTAAGAATACTTAAATAAAACAAAATATTGATACAGCAGTCTTTTTAGATGTTAAACAAATCGTTATTCTGAAATGTATAAAAAAAATGAAATAACTCTTTTACATTTTATATGCATGAAACGAATAGAAAAAGGTTGCATATAGAAAAAAAACATGCAACATCCAGCTGTTGCGAGAAAACCATTAAATTGTTTGTATTATTTTTAATTTTTGTTAAATTTCATGCATACTGAAATTTTTAGTAAATTTTGATTAATTGGTCAATAATAAATTTAATTTCATTGAGGAAATTTTTTAATGAAAACAGCAATACTTTTGAGAACTATCCTGTTATCTATGCTCCCAATATCTGAACTAAGAGGTGCACTTCCATACGCTTTTTTTTCAGGAGTTCCTCTGTACTACGCTATACCCATAACAATACTGGCAAATTTTGCCGTAAGTATACTAATATTTATCTTTCTTGATACATTAAACAAACTACTACTTAAAATTAAAGTTTATAAAAATTTCTTTGATAAATTTTCTAACAAAGCAAGAATCAAGGTAGCAAAAAATTTCGAAAAATATGAATATATAGGTCTTGTAATCTTTGTCGGTATCCCTCTTCCATTCACGGGTATATGGACTGGTGCTATAGGTTCATGGATATTGAACCTTGACAGAAAAAAGGTTTATCCCGCGCTTTTTGCTGGCGTTTGCATAGCCAGTATAATTGTAACATTAATTTTAGTTCTCGGCTTATATACTGTAAAAGGATTCAAAATATTTTTAGGCAAATCATTATAAGAGTAGGGGATGTTATGGAGAAAAAAATTGCTGAACTTGTGGAACAGTATTTTTTAATATTCTTATCTCTAGTAGCACTTATTCTCTCTTTCTATTTTATTGGAGTTAATTTTCTAATCTTTATTGCTTTTATTCCATTATTTTATTATATGAATGAAAAAAAGATTAAAGGACCTCAACTTTTTGTATATTTCTTGTTTTTCTATGGCTCAACTCTATTTTTTATAAATAAGATATCTGTAGAAGTTAAAGCATCTTACTTGACTTATATAGCACTTATACTTTTTTTATCAACGGGAGCATATCTTTTTTTCAGTGTTTTTAAAAGGGGTATTTTTAGATTCCTCCAGATAGATGATCTCCCACTTATCTTTATCTTATCTCAACTTTTATTTGAGATGATTCTTGAAAATAAGACTTTAGGTTTCCCCTGGATTACTGCTTTTCTACCAACAGGAGTTTACCCTGCTTTTGCATCGGTTGCTTCTCTTTTTGGAGCTTATTTTATATCTTTAGAGGTATATCTTATAAACTATTTTATCTATAAAATCATAAAAAATGCTATTGTTATGTATCTTCAACGAAAAGTCAGCATTCCAACTGTTGTCAGCAGAAAAAAGCAAATTTTAACCTATCTAATCATAATAGCCCTTATCTTTGCATTTAACTTCCTCTGGTATGCATTTAATCCTTATGATTCAAAAATAGAAAAAACAAATATTAGCATAGCTGTTGGGCAACCCAATATACCTCTGAATTTTAAATATAGATATGAATTTTTTGATTTAGCAGTTTCAAGAATTCAAAAAATGACAGCTTTCGCCAGAATGGCCGATTGTGATCTTGTGGTCTGGCCAGAATCTGCTATTCCGACTTATCTTGAAACAAAACCAGAAATCCTCAGTATGCTTTCAAAACTATCAAAATCAAATGGAATTGGCATAATAGTTGGAACTCCAGATATGGAAATTAACAATAACAAGGTTTCATCGTTTAATAGTGCATATTATTTTGATAAACAGGGTATATACCATATCTACCATAAAATACAACTCGTTCCTTTCGGGGAGTTTATCCCCTTTGCTGATACATTAAAGTTTTTAAGAAAAATAGCTCCAGAAGCGGGAATCGACCAAACTTTTGGAACTCTTGGAAACCCTTTTGTTCTCAATGATAAAGAAGATTCCACTTACTATTTTTATCCAACTATTTGCTTTGAAAGCATATTTACGAATATCTTTGTAAAAATGGCGAATAATAATCCTTCATTTTTTGTTAATATTGTCAATGATTCATGGTATGATTCCACTTTTGAACATGAGCAACATCTATACCATAATGTTTTTAGAGCAATAGAAACAAAAAAAATGATATTTAGATCTGCTACAACTGGTATATCAGCAATTATAGATCAAAAAGGACAAATTATACGAAAGCTGGATCAGGGAGAAGAAAATATTATTACATCAAAGTTATCAATTTATAATGGCAAAACCTTCTATGTTAAATATGGTTGGATCTGGATAAAAGCTTACAGGTATTTTGGTTGTCTGGTACTCTTAATAGCCATTCTATCCCTTTTGTTTCCAAAGTTTTCAACTAAAAAATTTATTCATAAAATCTTTAAAATTTCAAAATAGTTATTTTTGCTTGTTCTTTTTGATTTTGAACTTTTCGATTTAATTTTTGAATTTATTTTTTAGAGAGATTTTGGACTTTCGATTACAATCTGGTTTATTTTGTTCCCGAACTTTCTGCTTTATTGATAAAGTACCATTACATAACTTTAGACTGTAAATCATAGATGCCGGTAAATAGCTTAGAAAAGCTTAATTATTTAAATTCTGGATTTAGAAATGAAAACAAACAATAATACTGAATTTATACAGCTAGATTTGCATATACATAGTTGTCTTTCAGCTTGTGGGAGCCTTGAACAAAGCCCTTCAAATTTGTTACCTATTCTTTGTAAAAAAGGAATATCGATTGCAGCTATTACAGATCATAACAGCACGTTAAATTATGATGCTTTTTTTATAAATTCTTTGAAGTTTAATCTCTGCATTTTCCCGGCCGTTGAAATCCAGACTGAAGAGGAAATCCATGTTATTGTTGTTTTCCCAGACAAATCAAAAGCTTCAAACTGGCAGAACTGGATTGATTCAATAATCCCTTTTGTCCCACTCGATGCAAAATTCTTTGGCGATGAACCAGTGATTGATCAAGATGAAAATATTGTAATGATGTGTGAAAACCTTTTGACAGTTTCTTTACCTGTATCATTAACAGTTCTAGAAATAAAGGCAGAAAAAGATAATCTTATCTATTTTCCCGCTCACATTAATGCAGACACTTACTCAGTAATTTCCCAACTTGGATTTATACCACCTGATCACCTTTTTAAAATTGCTGAAATTACCAGAAAAGAAGATCTTCTTTATTTTGAAAATAATCTTAACTCCCATGAAAAAATAACTTTTATTGCAAATTCAGATTCTCATTATAATGAGCAAATAGGAAAACGATTTACCCGCATTTACGATAAACAACTTATAGAAAATTATATTCAGTATCTTTTTTTCATTGAAGAAAAAAAAATTACAAAAGATAATTTAGATTTATATATAAATACGATAGAAGATCTAAAGGTTAATATCTATAATAGATTAAAGTACTGTTTAGAAAATCTTGATGATAGAAGAATAGTACCATTTTTTGTTAACCTATAGAAAATTTTCCCCGACTTTAGACTTTGGACTGTTGTACTTTAAGCTGTATTGATAAAATCTTTTTCCAGAGTTTTCAACTTTATATTTTCGACTGTAATATAAATATATTTTTTTAAATAAGCAGACAATTGCCGAATGAACAAGGGTTGATACATTAAGTTTATAAACTTACAATTTAATTAAAAGTAATGATTAACCGCAAGTACTATTTTTATTGATCTATTGGATGAGTCGTCCAATCTTTTTCTGGGAAATAAACTTCAACTTTACCATCAGGAGTTTTAAGCAAAACTTTGTTTATTCCAGAGTTTGCAATAATTGCTTTGCATTGATTACATATATATTTATGTCCTACAATATATAGAGTCGCTTGATTTGTAGAGTGCCCATGCTTGGCAGCTAGAACAACAGCGTTACTTTCAGCATGAGAACCAACGGCTCGACATTTTTCAAGTGAAGTTCCCGATATAATATTGTTTTTATCTCTATAACAAAATCCCATCTCAAGGCAATTTTTTTGATATGAAGGAGCACCATTATAACCAGTCGAGATTATTTCCTTATCTTTCACTATAACTGCACCAACTTTATTTCTATAACATGTAGAACGACTAGATACTGTCTGTGCTATTGCAAAAAAATACTCATCCCAATCTGGTCTATTCATAAATGATCCCATATTGCTTAACTTTAAGTCATGAGTGACAAAGAAAAGTTTATGCCATGCTTAGTTGCGAAGAGCCTATAAAATACACATTAACAGAAAGCACAAAAATTAATTATATAAAAAGCATGCGACCTTATGCTCATTTCCTTTATCAACTAGCTCGGGAGATGAAGTCAAACAGATTTCCATCTTCTGCTGGCATCTATCATAAAATTTACAACCTTTAAAGGTATCAGCAGGATATTTAACATCTCCCACAAGAATTATGCGTGATCTGGATCTTTCTTTAACAGGATCTGGTATGGGGATGGCTGATAATAGTGCCTTTGTGTATGGATGAAGTGGATTATCGTAAATCTCCTTATATCCAGAAATCTCGACTATCTTACCCAGATACATAACTGCAATCCTATCTGATATATGTTTAACAACGGAAAGATCATGTGCTATAAAAAGATAAGTAAGACCAAATTTATCCTGTAAATCTTGAAGTAGATTAATTATCTGAGATTGGATCGAAACATCAAGTGCAGATACAGGTTCATCACATAGTATCAATTTTGGACTAAGAGCAAGAGCTCTGGCTATCCCAATTCTTTGCATTTGTCCTCCTGAAAACTCGTGGGGATATCTATTAATAAAACTTGCACGAAGACCAACGATAGTAAGAAGTTCTTTTACTCTATCTTTTATCTCTTTAAAAGAAAGATCTACCTGTTTTCTATTCTTAAAAACAACCAGTGGTTCAGAAATAATATCACCAATAGTCATTCTGGGATTTAAAGAAGCATAAGGATCCTGAAATATAATTTGAAAATTTTTTCTATGAAAGTTTAGTTCTTTATGATTGAGTTTTGAAATCTCGCTATTATCAATTATTACTGAACCAGCTGTTGGCTCATGAAGTCTTATCATGGTTCTGGCAACAGTTGATTTGCCACAACCTGATTCACCAACCATCCCAAGAGTTTCTCCCTTGAAAATATTGAATGAAATACCATCGACAGCTTTAAGATAAATGGGTCTCTGGCTTAAAAAACCTGTATGCCCGACAGTAAAATATTTTTTTAAACCATTGACTTCTACTAAATTTTCTTTTATGCTCATCTAACTTACCTCTTTGAAAACCTTTTATTCTTAACTAATTTGGTGGTAAAAACTAAAATGGATTAAAACAAGCTAAACGGTGAGTTTCGGAAATTTGCTTTAACTCTGGAACAGATTTTGTACAGATTTCAATCTTTCTATCACATCTTGGATAAAATGGACATGCTTCAGGAAGATTAACTAGATTAGGTGGTGATCCGGGAATAGAATAAAGTTTACTCTTTTCTTCCTCATCAATTCTAGGAATTGATTTAAGTAGACCTTTTGTATATGGATGAGAAGGACTATAAAATATTTCATCGGTAATATTTTCTTCAACTATATAGCCAGCATACATGACGATGATTCTCTCAGTCATCCTGGCAACAACACCAAGATTATGAGTTATCAAAATTATGGACATATTTATCTTATTCTGAATCGATTGTAATAAATCCAATATTTGAGCCTGAATAGTAACATCAAGAGCTGTGGTTGGCTCATCGGCGATAAGAAGTTCTGGATTTGTTGATATAGCCATAGCTATCATAACTCGCTGACGCATTCCACAAGAAAATTCATGCGGGTAAGAAAATATTCTTTTTTCAGGGTCTGGAATACCGACTAAACGGAGCATCTCAATTGATCTTTCCAGGGCCTGTTTTTTATTAATATTTTCATGTTCTAAAAGAACTTCTGTCATTTGAGTGGAGATACGAAGATAAGGGTTAAGAGAAGTCATAGGATCCTGAAAAACCATCGAAATCTTTTTACCTCTAATCCTTCTTTTTTGTTTATCATTGATATGCAAAAGATCCAATCCATCGAACAAAGCTTCCCCGGATATAATCTTTCCGGGAGGCGAAGGTATAAGTCCCATCAGAGAAAGATTTGTAACAGACTTTCCACAACCAGATTCACCAACAATCCCTATAGTTTCTTGTTTATTTACAATAAAAGAAACTCCATTAACAGCTCGAACTATCCCTTCATCAGTTT
>JAAYUW010000062.1 GCA_012517545.1 Exilispira sp. | reverse complement strand
GAGCGGAGGTTCCCATTGATAATCTTTCCTTTGGCACCGAAGAACAGATATGGTTTCTTTTCCGGCTCGCTTTAGGGAGATTGCTCAGTCATGAAGAAAAACAATTAGTTGTTCTTGACGACCCTCTGGCGAATACCGATGTGAGTCGCTTGCACCGGGCTTTGCAAATTTTAGAAGATGCCGCCAATCAGCTCCAAATTATCGTTGTAACTTGTGATATCGATAAATACAACTGGCTTTCGAACGCCAACTACATTACTATGGAAAGGTGAACGAATTCTTTTTAAAATTTGTTTTATTATATTATAAAATAATGGGGAATATTTTTATTTTAAATAAGGTTTGTAATACAATAAAACATGCTGAAAATCCAAAAATCGAATGGTTTGATTAGTTAATAAACTTTTTTAATTTTAATATTATATCTTTCGTATCAACCTTTCAATGATCCTAAAGTTAGACCCTTTACAAGAAATCTATTCATAAATATCATAAAAATGAGAACAGGTAATATAGTAAATATTCCCAACGCAGCCATAGCTCCCCATTGAAGCATCCCTTCGTTCTCAACAAAAGTTGCTAATGCCACCGGTGCAGTTTTTGCTCGAAAAGAAGTCAAAACAAGAGCAAAGAGGAACTCATTCCAGCTGAGAACAAAAGTAAGCACACCCGCCGCTAATATTCCATTAACTGCTAATGGTAGAACAATTTTTGAGAATACCTGAAAGCTGCTGCAACCATCAAGAAATGCACACTCTCTAATTTCTGCTGGTACTTGACCAAAAAAATCTCTTAAAATCATCAAAACTAAAGGAATTTCAAAACTTGCATAAACAAGAATTAAAGAGAGATGTGAGTCCAACAGTTTTAAACTTCGCATAATAAAAAATATAGGAATTAAGGTAGTGACTGGTGGAAACATGCGACCAATTAAGCTGGAAAGAAAGATTGCTTCTTTCCATCGGAATTTCCATTGAATAAAAGAAAATGACGCTAATGAACCAATAAATAGAGCGAGGATTGTGGCTCCCAGGGCTATTAGAGTACTATTTACAAAATATTGATAGTATTGATCTTCAATCAGAATTTTTTCATATGATTGTAAAGAAGGGGAAAAGAAAAAACGAGGAGGGCGTTCAAGTAATAAAAATGCTGGCTTAATAGATGTTAAAAAAAGATAGTAAACGGGAAAAATTGTCCAGGATAAAATTATTATAATAAATATTATATTCCATTTCGTTAATATATTTTTATTATTCATAAAATCCCCGATATTGTTTTTTTACAATTTTTCTTTAAAAGTTGTTTTTAGGTATGTTGCATAAACCGATATTAATAGTAACAAAACTACTATAACCATGCTTGAAGAATATCCCATATTAAAAAAACGAAATGCTGTTTTATAAATAAATATACTTACAGATTCGGTAGCACGGCCAGGACCTCCTCCTGTCATTACATAAATAGTTGGAAACACTCGAAAGGCATCTAGCCCCCTTAAAAGAGCAGACACAAGTACCGTTTTTTGAATTATAGGAAGAGTGATAAATTTAATAATTTGAAGACTTGATGCTCCGTCTATTTCGGCTGCTTCATAAAGTGGTTTTGGGATACCCTGAAGTGAGGATAAAACTAAAATATAGATAAATGGGGCCCATTCCCATATTTCTGTAATAATAACTCCCCATAAAGCAGTTTCTGTTGAACCTAACCAATTGATAGAAAAACCAACAAACATGTTAATAAAATAATTTATTGGCCCGACACTTGGTTCATAAAGTATTCTCCAAATGGTTCCAACGACTACCGGTGTAATCATCATGGGAATAAGAATAACTCCTTGGACAAAACTTTTCCATCGGGTTTCAAGGTCAGTTACAAGAGCCATTAGAACTCCAATTAAAAGTGTCATGATTGTTGATACTAACATAAATAAAAAACTAATATAAAGCGAATGATGAAAACGACCATCGGAAAGAAGTCTAATATAATTATTTAATCCGGTAAAAGATGGTGGGGCCATACGAGAAAGATTATAATCAGTAAAACTTAAATAAAAAGTATATATGAGCGGAAATAATCGCCAAAAAAATAGATAAATAATCATAGGGCTAAGAAAGAGCAGGATATCTTTTAATTTATTATTGGAATTTTTAAATAAAGTTTTTTTATCATTCATAATGGGGGCTTTTTACTGGCCTGAACTTTTTATGAACAGGCCAGCTCCTTTATAAAATATGTTTATTGGATATATCCAGCTTGATAGAAAAGTTCTTCTAATTCTTCTTGGGCTTTATTGAACGCTGTTTCAACGTCCGTCTCTCCTGCTAATGCCGATGAAAGAGCTGCTCCACAAATATCAATCGAAGCGTAATATTCAGGTAATGTTGGCATTTCAAAGTAATATACATTTTCAGGATCTAAAAGTCTTTTTGTAATGTTCTTCATAAGAGGAACCGCTGCAATTGATTCTGGATCCTCAAGAACGGATGGTCTTGGTGGTATCCATCCGTAAGGTGTATATTTTTCAAGGAAAACTTTCTTTATAATTGGAGCAGAAAAGGCGAGTTCAATAGTTTTGTAAGCAGCTTCTTTGTTGGCAGAAAGACCATATAAGCTGATGCAATTTCCTCCAAAATGAGCAGCATGTTCTCTTCCTTCTATACCTTGTACCGATGGACACAGACCAAAATCGATTTTGTCAAAAACCTTTGATTTTTCTGGATTAAAGCCCATATCGATTACTCGTTGAAAATATTCAATAATCATAGCAACCGAACCTTCAGCAAACATTGCGGTTGATTCACCGCTTGACATGGTCATGTGACCAGGAGGTAAAAATGGAACCAAACTCACATAGTACTTACCTGCTGCAATAGCTTCGGGAGAATTAAAGGTTGGTTTTAATGTTTCTGGATCATATATATTATCTGCTCCGAAAGCCATAAGATAATTTACAAAATCGTACCAGAGAAAAGCAGTAGGTTTATTAGAATGTGAAGTTCCGTAAAAATCTGCTGTTAAAGTTTTTCCAGCTAATTTTTCACCAGCTTTTCGAGTAAAAAACTCAGCTACATCTCTAAACTGATCATAAGTTTCAGGTACTTTTAATTCATAGCCATACTTAGTAAGGAAGTTTTCTTTTTCTTCAGGGTGATCAAAAAGGTCCTTTCTGTAGTGCATTGCAACTCCTG
>JAAYUW010000061.1 GCA_012517545.1 Exilispira sp. | reverse complement strand
TCGATATAACCAAAGTCATAAGCATTCAGGCTGAAAATATATCCGATATTTTTTCAAACGTTAAAGATAAACTTCAAGAGCTGGTCGATAACCTTTCAGACACAAGTAAAAATATTGAAGGCATTGGTGAGAAAATCATACAGGCTTCTGAAAGACTTGATAAAACTAAAGGAATACTGACAGAATCTGACAAAATGTTAAAAGATTTTACAGAATCAACAGATGTTGTTGAAGAATCTTTAACTTTAATAAATGAAATTTCTGAGCAAACTAACCTGCTTGCACTTAATGCATCTATCGAAGCTGCACGAGCCAAAGAAAGTGGAAAAGGTTTCGCTGTAGTTGCTCAAGAAATACGAAAGCTTGCTGAAAAAACTTCTGAATCAACACAAAAGATTTATTCATTTATCCTCACAAACTATCAAATAGCTGAAAAGTTTAAAAAAGTATTTAAAGATCTATCTTTATTATTTGTAAACTATCAAAACCAGATTCTGAATATAAAAGATGAAATAAACAAACTCTTATCTAAGTATGGTAAAGTCGATTCACAGATTAGCAGCATTGATGTTTTTATTGATGATTCGATACAATCGCTTTCCTTGTTTAACAATGTAGTATTTGAAATTGAATTAATATCAAAAGAACTTCAAAAGATAAATGAAGAGATTCAGGCAAAACTTGGCGAAAATAAATTAAATGAGTAAAATTTAGATGAGTAAAAATTATTTTTTAAATTCTGGAACTTTCTACAATCTCTATCATTTTATTTAAAGCCTTAGATGCATTTATCTTTAAATTATTCTCAACTTTCACCTGATATTTTTCAGCTTTATTATCAGATATAGCCTGCAAAGTGTCAAGCAATTTGTCTAAATTTATTTTAGCCATATTAAAACAACGAGCATCTTTAAGAGGAATTACTTTTTTATCAGGATTTTCCAAAGCTAACCTTTGTACAAATGTTCCTTCAGTCCCAACTCCCCATACTGAACCTTTTTTTGATTTTTTTATCATATCATAAATATATTCTGTAGAACCATAGTAATCTGAATTATTCACAACTTCTTCCTTACTTTCTGGATGAACTATTACCTTAATTTCAGGGTAATTTTTTCTTAAAACCAAAATATCATTTAGTGTAAATTGCTGATGAATAGGACAAAAACCATCCCATAAAAATATATTAATTTCTTTAACATAATCATTGTCAAAATCCTCAATTTCCCCATTTTCGATAATTTTTCTAGCATTAACATCTTTCATGGCATTTGCTGTATTAGCACCAAGGAAGTAATCTGGCAAAAATAATATTTTTTTATTCTTTTTTAGATAATATTGCAAAATTATCTTTGCATTGGATGAGGTACATGTGCTTCCTCCTTCTCTGCCAACAAAATTTTTCAAATCTATATATGAGTTAACATACACAACAGGAACCAGATCAATATTATATCTGGATCGCAACATTTCATATACTTTCTCGACAACTTTAATATCAGCCATTTCAGCCATCGGACAAAGAGCATCTGAGTCAGGAATAAAAATTTTCTGATCTTCTCTGGCTAGTATTGCTGCACTTTCAGCCATAAAATTTACACCACAAAGAATAATATTTCTTGCACTACTCTTTGAAATAAGATGTGCAAGTTTATATGAATCACCCACAAGGTCAGCACATTTTACTATTTCAGGGTTTTGATAATGATGTGCTGCTATCAATGTATCTCCTTTTAGCCTATCTTTAACAGTATTAATCTTCAATAATTTTTCGTTTTCTATCATATATGCCTCCGTTTATCTCTCTTTTGCATACTTCATGGTAAAATCAAAATTCTTGACTGAGTGGGTAAGGGCGCCTATTGAAATATAGGTCGGTTTTAAACTTGCAAGAGATTCTATCGATTCCAATGTAACATTACCAGAAACTTCAACTTCAGTTTTATTTGATATTACTTCCAGAGCTTTTTTTATATTTTCAATACTCATATTATCAAGCATAATTCTATCTACATTGCACTCCAAAGCTTCCTTCACTTCTTCAATACTTGCAGTTTCAACTTCTACAAGATATTTACTCCCATATTTTTTTCTTACCTTTTCAACGGCATTTTTAATACTGCCTGCGGCATCAATGTGTCTATCTTTAATCATAATCATATCGTAAAGTCCAAATCTATGATTTTCACCTTTTCCGCAACTCACAGCATATTTTGCCAGGATCCGATACCCAGGAATTATTTTTCTCGTATCCAGAATGATAGTTTGAAATTTTGCTGCAGAAACAAACTGGTATGTCATGGTTGAAATTCCACTTAAATAGCCCAGAAAATTTAAAGCTGTTCTTTCTGCAGCAAGTATATTTTTAATCTTTCCTTCGATAGTTGCAACTATGTCTGTTTTTTGTAAACTTTCACCATCTTTAAAATTTGGTAAAAAATTTATGGATCTATCAACTCTTTTAAAAACAAGTTTTGCAACTTCTATGCCACAAAGAACACCATTTTGTTTTGCCATTATGTTATATTTCCCGGTTTCATTTGAGAAAATAGCATTGGAAGTTATATCCTTTTCTCCATCAAGATCCTCATTAAGCCCAATATCAATAAGTCTTTTTATTTGCATTAGATTTTTTTGAATAATTTTTTCCATTTTAACTCCATATCATAATAATAAAAGCTTACTAAAAATATTTCATTATGGCAATGCAGGGTTATAAAATATCTCTAATGGACTGAAAAGCAAAAAATAAATTACATTTTTACAGATTTAAAACCGAAATTAATTGAAATAGAATGAAAATACCTTATAATTTGCGCTATAATTTTGTATAATGAAAATGTTTTTATTAAATAATGCAACAATAATCTGACTTTTATTTATTTTTTCAAATCTATGTTAAAAGTAATAATTAATGATCTAATAACAATTTTGAGGCAAAGATGGAATCTTCAGAGTATCAAGCTGATTTTAACCAGAATACAGAAAAATTGAACCAGAAACTGGAAGATTATAAATCTCTACTGGAAATTGGTTTAATTATTTCATCTGAAAATGACATAAATTCTATAGCAAAAGAAATATGTTATGGACTTGTTACAAAATATCAAACAGAATATGTTTTAATCTTGCTTTTTCAAGATGAGATCCAGAAGGAGATGAAATATTTCATTTTTGAAAACTTTCAGGAGATAAAAAAAAACCTTTCTTTTACTGAAATTACACCTATCAAATCCTTCTTTCATTCTCATCCTAATCAGGTTGATTTTTCAACATTTTCATTTTTAATGCCAACAGAAATCATAAATCAACTTATACAATTTAAACCAGAAATACTTTTCCCTTTAAAAACTACAGATAACATCTTTGGTTTTATGATGCTATCTTCAAACCAGGGGAAACAATATTCTCAGGATGATATTGAGTTTATATCTTCTATAGCATCGTTTGCATCTGTTGCAATACAAAATAAGAAAAATTACTTAAAGGCAATAACAGATCTAAAAACTGGTTTATATATATATACCTATTTTATGCAGAGGATGAATGAAGAGATAGAAGTTTTCAAAAGATACAACGATGTGTTTTCAGTAATAATGATGGATATTGATTCCTTCAAAGATGTGAATGATAACTTTGGTCATATGATAGGAGACCTTGTGCTTCTAGAACTTGCGAAAATCATTAAAAATTGCATACGTTTAAACATCGATATACCAGCTAGATTTGGAGGAGATGAGTTTGCTGTTCTTTTCCCAAGAACAAGTAACTATATTGCCTTTCAGATAGCTGAGCGGATTAGAAGTAAAGTTGCTCAATCAACATTTTTCTTCGATGGTAAAGAATTAAAATTCACTGTTTCCATAGGAGTTTCGACGATATATTCCGAAATAAATACTCCGGAAGAATTCATTAATGCATGTGATAAGGCTCTTTATTACTCAAAAAATAGTGGTAAGAATAGAGTTACTTCATTCTACAAGAATAAATTTGGTAAATATCCAATCTCGAAATAACTTCTACAGCCTGAAGTCCGGAAAAAACTTGCCTTTAATACAGTCAAAAGTCACAAATCAAGAAAATGTTTATTAACACAATAAGTACAGATATTCCCTGAGAATCTATTCTAAACTCATAAGAAATTCCTGAAAAGTTAAAAAAAACTTAAATTATCTAATGATCCAGAGAAATCTCTTCAGCTTTTCCGTATTTCCCCTGAAGTATAAGATCTTTTAAAACTATGGTTGCGTAGCATCCCCTATCAAGTGTAAACTCAATTTTTGTCTTTTTTTTTCCTTTAAAAAAATCATCATCCTCAAAATCATAAAGGTAAAAGTTTTCAGGCTTTATAAAGGCTTTTCTAAGTTTTGCAACTATAGAAATCCCAACTTCTTTACCACAAATACTATTTATATCTATATTTTCCTCCTTTTCTATCTTTTTTATCTCTTCAATTAACCAATTTACAAATGAAAAACTATTATCGCAACTTTTACTTTCCATATTATTAAACGTTAAATCTCTTTTATTATCAATATTATTTTCTCCATTGACGCTATAATTTTTCTCTTTAACCTGAGCAATTTTTTCCCAATTTTTTCCTAATACTGGAAGATAAAGTGTCAAAATATCATGCTCTTCAGCCTCTTTAATAAATTCAGGAAAAACATAATTTCCAGATTCTCCTTTTATAGAGTATAGACGTCTATCAATACTCAGGTTTTTAAGAATATACCTTTGTAAAATGATATTGAATAGATGAGACTGATACGCATGAAAAATAAGGATTAGAAACCTTCTATCTATTTTCTCCAATGCTTTTTTAAAAGTATCATTTGAGCAGTTATCTATTGAATAAAGGTATGCTAAGGCAGTTTTAAGCTCAGATGGGATAGATTTTATATGTTTCCTGAATTCAATATCCATACATTTTTGATTTTTTTCAGCGATATTAAAATTATATTTTCTCAAAATACTATCATCGAAGAAATTTTTATTAAAATAACCTTTACACTTAAAAAAAGAAATGAAAAACATTTTTGCTTCTTTAACACTTTTTTTATCATATTTTGATGGCCATAAAAGCTGCATAAAAGCAGTTTCATAATCATGCTTTAATATGTACTTTACAGAAAAATCAAGCTTATTTCTTACGCTTCCAAATCTTTGATCATCAAAATAATTTGGAATAAGGCTATCTTTAATGAGTTCAAACCTTCGATTGATAATTTCACACTCTTTTTCACTTATGCTTCTTATGACAATTGTAAACTTATTTTTTAGAATATCGCTTGAAGTTAATTTTTTATCAATTCTTCCAAGATATTCTATAGTGACATCTGGTAATTGAATCTTTTCTTCATCTATCTTTCCAGAATCTCTTCCAGATAATTTTGATTCAATAGATATGTACTGAGTTGTTAAGCCATGCCTGTCCTTTATACCGGCGATATTAACAGCAGAAGAATTTATTTTTAATCTACTCGAAATTGCATCAATAAGATCAAAAGTGCTCCAACCAGATTTGGTGACTTTAAATACACTATATTTTCCATTGGTACTAAAATGCAGGTCTGCTATCTCAGTAACCTTGAAATCATCTGCAAAAGTTTTAATCTTCATAATTTTACGCTCTTCGCTGTTTATAACAGTCAAAAGTCTAAAGTACAAAGCTAAAAGTCCGGGAAAAAGAATTTAATTTTTTTTCCTTTTTTACTCATATTTAGCTGCTAAGAGCTTGATTTTACTTTAACTGATAATCTTTTTCAATAATATCTTGTATATAAGCCGCAGTGCCCTTTTCATCATCAAAATTTATATTTGAATGAGGTATTGGATCATGAAATATAACATCAACAGATGGAATCCAATGAATAAAAAAGCTCCACTTTGGTTTTACATGATAAGTTCCATTTAAAGTAACAGGTAAAAGGTCGAAGTTTGTGTATTTCAATATCGTTAAAAATCCTCTTTTAAAGTTGTGTATTTTGCCATCCCTTGTCCTTGTGCCTTCAGGAAAGATACATATTGACCTTGTCTTTGTTTTCCCAACTCTATAAGAGATTTTCTCAATAGCACTTTTAGATTCTTTAAAATTATTTGGATCCACTGGAATAGTTTCCATAAGCTTCAAAAATGAACCAAAAATTAGAACATTAAAAAATCTTTTATTTGCCACCCATACAAGATCTGGGATAAAATGCATTATAGCAGGTATATCATAGTAACTTGCATGATTTGCAACTATAAGATATTGCTTATTCTTATCAACTTTTTCAAGTCCATGAGCCTTTAATTTTATTCCTATAATACTAAAAAATAGCTGGCACCAGATTCGTATAAGAAATGTTAATATACCATTTAGTTTCAAGACTTTTGCAAGATAACCAGCAAAAAAGATTATTGCAGCCAATGGTAAGGCTACAAGATATGTTATAAAGGAACAAATAAATGTTGATATGAATTCAATAATTTTTTTTATTTTTTTTCTCATATTCCAATAAATTTTCCAACAAAATAAATTTTCTTGCAATTAAATAAAAAGTCAAAACTCATTTTAATCTCAACAAAAGAGATCCCGATTAAAAAAATTGCTCTGTATTCACACAGTTTTAACCAGCTAATTAAAAATAAAAATTTAGAAATGTAAATAGAATTGCAAAAATGATATTCTAAATTATTATTTTAATGGAATATGACTTTTATGAAAAATATCAAAATCTAAATTCAGGATATCTATGGAAAAAGAAAAAAATAAGTCAATGAAATTTAAAGGTATAGGGATTTCTGGAACTATAACCATTGGCAAAGTCTTTCTCTATATTCAAGAACCATACACTATTCCAAGATATCTTACATCAGATCCAGAGAAAGAACTTGAAAAATTTAACAATGCACTTAGAAAAGCTATTCAAGAATATTCATCTGTAAAGAAGCATCTTGAATCAGACATCTCAGAAGATGAATTGCTTTTATTTACTTCATTCGATCTTTTTTTGAAAGACGAACAATTTAAATCAATGGTTGAAAATGAGATTAGAAAGGGAAATAAAAATGCTGAATGGGCTTTGTATGTGGTTATAGAAGAGCTGGTCTCGCGATTTAAGAATATTTCAAACATTAATCTCGCCCAGAGGTCAGAGGATATTTCTGCCATAGGTGAGAAAATTATGATGAACCTTATATCCAAAACATATTTACCAGAATTAAACAATATTCCGGAGAATGCAATAATAGTTGCAAGAACAATATCTCCAACAGATCCTATACTTATCCAGCATAAAAAAATAGCCGGGCTTGTTACCGAGCTTGGTGGTTTTGCTTCTCATACGGCGATAATGACAAGAGGCTTATCGATACCTGCTGTTCTTGGAGTTGAGTTCATAACATCAGAAGCTCAAAATGATGACATGATTATAATTAATCCTTTAAAGGGAGAGGTAATACTCCGCCCAGATGAAAAAGAGATTAAAGATGCTATGGAACTTAAGGTAAAACAAGAAAAATTACTTCTATCCTTTAACGAATTCTCTAAAAATGAAACATCTACAAAAGATGGTTTTAGCATAGATATATTAGGTAATATAGAACTTGTCGATGAGCTACCCTCCCTTTTAAATACTTCAGCTAAAGGAATAGGACTTTATAGATCAGAGTTTCTTGTCCTGCAGTCGAACTCCTTTCCTCCTGAAGATGTTCAATATAAGCATTATCTTAAGATCTTTTCCACCTATGGAAATGACAGGGAAATAACCATAAGAACTCTCGATCTAGGCGGTGATAAGATAATACCTGGCTATGTTTCAGCAAATGAGAAAAACCCTTTTCTTGGCTGGAGAGCTATAAGATTTTGTCTTTCACGACCTTCTCTTTTTTTAGAACAACTCAAAGCAATTCTTAGAGCTGGATCCAATGCAAAAAATCTTAAAATTATGGTTCCTATGATTTCCAACTTTGAAGAAATAATAGAAACGAGAAAATTGCTTAAACTAGCCGAGGAAAGCCTAAAAGAAGCAAATCTTCCGTACTGTTCAAATTACAAATTTGGTATAATGTTCGAAATCCCTTCAGTTATGTATATACTTGATGATATTGCCTCAAAAATAGACTTTATTTCGATAGGAACAAATGATCTCATACAATACTTACTTGCCTGTGATAGAGGAAATGAAAAAGTAGCATATCTTTTTAAATATATGAATCCGTCTGTCTTAAGATTTCTTTCAGAGCTTATCTCAAAGGCAAATAGCCTAAAACTTGAAGTTTCTATGTGTGGAGAAATGGCTTCGGATGTTCTATCGATCCCTTTACTTTTAGGTATGGGACTTAAAAGATTCTCTATCCCTCCTTCACTTTACAATATGATAAACAAACTAATATCCATGCTTTCAATGACCGATTGCCAGAATCTCTTAAAAGAGGTGATTTCATTATCAGAAGCTAGTGAAATCGAGAATATCGTTGTTCCATTGTTAAAAAAAAGAGCACCGGAAGTTTTAGAGTATTGCCACCTGATCAAATAATTTTTATGATTTCTTCAAAGCTGTTATTCTCGCTTATGACCTTTTTCTATGCTTTTAATTTATAAAAAATGGAAGAATCTCTTTAGATTTAGCATTAAATTTTCAGGTCACTTAGATAATTCAGGATATAAAAAATGAAAAAAAATATAGAAGATAAAAAATTTGACAGAACACTTTTAGATAAATATTTTACCGTTGTGCTTGCCGGAAGACCAAATGTAGGTAAATCTACTTTATTCAATGCTCTGTGTTCAAAGAGAATTGCGATAGAATTTTCAAAACCTGGAACCACAAGAGATCCAGTTGAGAAAACTGTCAGGATTGATGAAACTGACATTCTGCTCGTTGATACAGGTGGGTTTGAGTTTCAAAGCCATGATCCACTTTATATTGATGTTGGTCTAAAGGCTAAATTCTATATACAGAACGCCGACCTTGTTCTTTTCATGGTTGAGAAAGATAAGATTATCGATGAAGATCTTGCTTTTTTAAGATATATAAAAAGGTATTCAAGAGATTATATTCTTGTCATAAACAAGTGCGAAGGAAAATACCCTGAACTTTTCAGTAAAGATATATATCAACTTGGAGTTCCTGTGATGTTTCCCATCTCTGCAGTTCATAGAGAAAACATAGGCGAACTGGAAGATTTTATTTTAAATAAAGCAAATAGTTCTCTTAAAAGCAAAAAGATTGAGATCCCCGATTCTATAAAACTTACCATTGTTGGAAGACCAAATACCGGCAAATCAACTCTTTTAAACAGCCTTTTAAAATATGAAAAGGCAATAGTTTCGGATATCCCGGGGACAACCAGGGATTCAATCGAAGCCACGCTTGAACTCGATGATGGAACAGTATTTACCATAATTGATACTGCAGGAATAAGAAAAAAAAGTAAGGTAAATGAAGATCTCGAGTACTTTTCGATCAAAAGGAGTTTTGCTGCAATAGATGAGTCTGATATAGTGATACATCTTATAGAACCAGAAAGTCTTGTCACAGCTCAAGATAAAAAGATATCTGATAGAATAATTCAAAATGGGAAAGGATATATTCTTGCAGTAAATAAGATTGATATGATAAGTAAAAACTTACAAGATTCAAAACCTGAAAAATCAAGATCCATATCACAATATTCACACAACGAGTTTAAAAAATTGGAAAATATTATAGATCAGCAGTTTCCCCACATAAATTATGTGAAAAAAATATTTATATCTGCTAAAGAGGATATAAACCTTGATAGTCTTATTTTGTATGCAAAAGATCTGTATTATCGAATAAAAAGTGAAAATAAAACATCTCAGCTGAATAAGATACTTCAAAGCATAGAAGACAAAAAGCCAATCCTTATAGGAAACTCATTTTTAAATATGCTTTATATGATAGAAGCACATAAGGTACCTCGAATATTCAAGATTTTCACAAATAAGGATCCATCACAGATACCATCCTACTATCAACAGTATATAATAAATGAACTAAGGGAGCAGTTAAACCTTGAGTCTATACCTGTTCGAATAAAATTTGAAAAAAGAAAAAAAGAGAAATAATTTTAAAGGAAACAATTATGACATATTTTCTTTTGATTGTTTATGCATTAATTAGCATCTGTGTTGGAGCAATACCAACCGGTTTTTTGCTTGCCAGGGCTAAAGGGATAGATATAAGACAAAAAGGTTCCGGAAATATCGGAGCTACAAATGTAACGCGAAGTCTTGGATTACCCTTAGGGATACTAACGCTTGTAATTGATGTTTTAAAAGCGTTTTTAACATTATATTTGTTCAAATTCATCTATTTTAAGTATACCAGCAATTTTCAACTACAAGGTTTAAATTATAATATCCTCATAATCTTCTATAGTATCTTAATATTATCTGGTAACATATTTAATCCCTTCCTTGGATTTAAAGGAGGTAAAGGGGTTGCGACATCAAGCGGGATTTTACTTTTTCTCGATCCAGTATCGCTGCTTTTTTCATTTATAATTTTCTTTATTGTAGTTCTTCTCTTTAGATATATCTCACTTGGTTCAATCCTTGCCGCAGTTTCCTGTGCTATTTTTTCTATCATTTTAAAAAGAGATATCATTTTAACTATTGGTATTGCAATAATAGCTATACTTGTAATAATAAGGCATAGACAAAATATCTTAAGACTTATAAATAAAACAGAATCAAAGTTTAGTTTGAAAAAAGAGAAATAAAAGTTAAAGATCTTTTAAGAGGTTTCTTATGGATAACGATAAGATTTATTATACAATTTCTGAGGTTAGCAAAATCTGCAATGTCAAAACACATATTTTGAGAAGCTGGGAAGAATGCATAGTTGCGTTAAAGCCAAAGAAAAACAAATTTGGACACAGAATTTACACTCAGTCGGATATAAAAAAAGTTGAGATAATAAAAAAGCTTGCTTATGTTGATAAACTTTCATTAAAGGGGATCAATGATTACTTTCTATCACAAAACCACGATAGAAAAAAAACACGGGCTGTAGAAATGGAAACATTATGGTATGAAATTTACGAAAGGTCATTAAGACTAAAAAAAATTGTTGACAAATTGGAAGGCTCTGATATGTTGCTTAGTGACAAGCCTTAGTTGTTCACTGATAAGCCTGGTTTGTATTTTTTTATGAGCCGAGATAGCTCAGTCGGTAGAGCAAAGGACTGAAAATTCTTGTGTCGGCGGTTCGATTCCACCTCTCGGCATTGGCAGGGTTTTACCCTGCTTTTTTTTTATCTATTTTTTAAATTCCTGTTTTTTGTGCTTATCTGCACATATTTTAAAGTTTAATCAATTCCTTTTGATAATTCTTATGTATATATTCAATAAATGGAGAAAATAAGATGGATCTTTTATCTTCTGCTTTTAAGATCCTGGAAGCTATTCAACAATCATCAAATCCCAGAAAATTTGTTAATGAATTTGTAAGCTACGATAACAAAAAGAAAGAGCTTAAAATCTTTGATACAAGACATAATATCACAGGAAATCTATACATTTTATCTGTTGGAAAAGCTGCTGTTTCAATGACAGAGGCTTTACTAGAAATGCTGAAAGATAATTTTGATCATGGGATAATTGTGATTCCTCATGAATACACTTTTTCAAACCCTAAATTTGAGGTCTATAACAGTGGTCATCCTCTACCTGATGAAAATGGTATCATAGCTTCAAAAAAAATACTATCATTTGTTGAAAATACTGATATAAACGATACAATCATATGTCTTATTTCTGGTGGAGGTTCTGCTCTTTTACCATATCCTGAAGATGGTTTAACACTTCAGGATAAAATCAAAACAACCGAGCTTTTACTAAAATGTGGTGCTAAAATTGAGGAAATAAATACTGTAAGAAAACATCTCAGTAAGATAAAAGGTGGAAAACTTGCAGAGAAAGCGAATGGAACTTTACTTACTCTTGTTTTATCTGATGTGCCGGCAGGATCAACTACCTGTATAGCTTCTGGTCCAACAGTTGCTGATCCTACAACCTTTAAAGATGCTTTTGAAATTTTATCAAAATACAACCTTTTAGAATCTATCCCAAAAAATGTTCTTAATCATATTAAAAAAGGTGAAAATGGACTTATCGAAGAAAGTCCTAAACAGGTAGACACTCGTCACAAGACATATATAATTGGTAGTAATGTTTATCTACTAGAAGCAATACTGAGACAGACTAAAAAGGAAGGCTTTAATTCAATGCTTTTAACTTCAACTATGGAAGGTGAAGCAAGAGAAATTGCACATCTTCTTGCATCTATTTCAAAGGAAATTAAGCATTTTGAAAGGCCTATTCAAAAACCTGCAGCTATAATATGTGGAGGAGAAACAACTGTTACTGTTAATGGTAAAGGAAAAGGTGGGAGAAATCAGGAAGCTGCTCTGTCTTTTTTAATAGATGTTAAAGGTATAGAAGAGCTTTTGATCTTAACTTATGCAACTGATGGCAGGGATGGGCAGACTGATGCAGCAGGTGCTATTGCTACAGGACAAACCTACTTTAAAGCGATAAAAAATGGGTTAAATCCAGTTGAATTTCTGCAAAATAATGATTCTTACACTTTTTTTGATAGAATGAATTTGCTTATAAAAACCGGTCCAACTCATACGAATCTTAATGATATCTTTTTAATACTTATAAATTAGGTTATTTCCCCTATTTATGGCTCACAACAAAAAGTTTTTACTTTTCTTTTTTTTGTTCTATAATTTTATTTGAGCATAAAAACAGGATAGATGATGAACAAGATTGTACAACCCAATATTTCTCTTGATGTACTAAAAAAAGCTATAGATATATATATAAAAATAGCCTATAAAAATTCAGATATCCCTTTAAATGTTAAAGAAAAGATAGAAAAGATTAGAAAAAGCGCTACTATAGATGAGGCTTTAAGTATTTTCAATTTTGAGATGATAAATCAAATCGAATCTTATAAACTGCAACTTGGAAGTTCTCAATATCCTTTTTTGAAACTTGTTCTCGAAAAAGCCTCTTTTGACAGTTCGTCTGAAAATAATTTCGGATTTTATATTGACAGACATTCCGAATACATTGCTGTTGATTCTTCTTCTCCAACTTTTCAAAAAGAGCTTGAATTAAAGGAAAATACATATCAATTGAAAAAAGAAATAGAAAATGATTTTGAAAAGAATGGTATATTAACATATCGAAAAATGGTTCGAAATTATGTTGATAGTTTTAAAACAAATCTTACCGAAAGCTCTATTTCAAAAAAAGGAAAGTTTATCTTACTTGTTGAAGATGATATAGATATTAACGAAATGCATAAACTTGAACTTATGTTTCTTGGCTATGATGTTGAAACTGTATTTAATGGATATGATGCATTAAAAATGGTTGAAAATAAATATTTTGATCTTATGTTTCTTGATCTCATGATGTCTGGCATTTCCGGGCAGGAAGTCATAAAACGAGCTGGAAAAGAAATAGATATAGTTGTTCTCTCAGCTCTTTCTGATAAATTTACTAAAGATACCTGCCTATCACTGGGTGCTAAAGCATTTTTATCAAAACCTGTATTTAAAGAGGACTTGAGAAAATTTTTAGATGATTTCTTTAAAAACAAAAATACAAAAGGTTAATATATGTGTGGCATTGTTGGTTATATCGGGAAAAATGATGCAAAGCAGATACTTATTTCAGGGCTTAAAAAACTGGAGTATCGTGGTTACGACTCAGCTGGGCTGGCTTTGGTGAACAAAGATACTCTTATTTATGCTAAAGCTGTAGGCAAGGTTTCTAAACTTGAGGAAAAACTTACTCCAGAGTTTGACAATTATCACTGTGGTATTGCACATACAAGGTGGGCAACTCATGGTGAGCCAAACGAAATAAATGCTCATCCGCATTTTGATTGTTACAAAAATATTGCAGTTGTTCACAATGGAATAATCGAAAATTACGATACTATAAAAAAGTTTCTTTTAAACAAAGGGCATAAATTTGCTTCTGACACAGACACAGAAGTTTTTGCTCACCTTGTTGAAGAAAACTATAAGAATGACCTTATTGAAGCAGTTATACTTTCCATCAGAGAAATAATTGGTTCCTATGCATTTGCAATCGTTCATAAGAATCATCCAGATTTATTGATAGCTGCAAAAAAAGGTTCGCCTCTTGTTGTTGGAGTTGGTGAAAGCGAGTATTTTCTTGCTTCAGATGTTAATGCTTTAGCTTCTTACACTCGAAACATTATATATGTTAATGAAGAAGAGATAGTTGTCTTAAATAGTAAATCGTATCGTTTTCTTTCATTTCAAAACAAAGAGATTGAAAAAAAAGCTCAGAAAATAGAGATTGATCTGGAACAAATTGAAAAAAGTGATTATCCTCATTTTATGCTTAAAGAGATCTTTGAGCAACCTTATACCATTTCAAATGCTATAAGAGGAAGAATAAACCTCGAAGAAGCTTCAGTAAGACTCGATGGGTTGGATGCGGCTATTCCCGCCCTTAAAAATGCAAATCTTTTTATACTCTCTGGTTGTGGGACATCCTGGCATGCTTCTCTCATAGGAGAATATCTTATAAGTAACTTCGTTAAAAAACCGGTAAAAGTTGAATATGCATCTGAAATGAGGTATAAAAATTGTTATATTGATGATTCGACAATATCTTTTTTCATATCTCAGTCAGGTGAAACTGCTGACACCATAGCTGCACTTAGAGAAGCTAAAAGAAAGGGGAGCACATGCCTTGGTATATGTAATGTTGTTAACTCTACAATAGCTCGCGAAACTTCATCAGGAGTTTATTTGCATGCCGGAGCCGAGATTGGTGTTGCTTCAACAAAGGCTTTCACCTCACAGGTTACTGTTTTAGCTTTAATATCAATATTTATAGGAAGACTCATAGGCAAGTTATCTTTTGAAGAGGCTTATACACATCTTAAAGAAATTACTCAACTACCATCTAAGATTGAATCTATCCTCCAAAATGCAAACATTATAGAAAATATTGCCGAACAATATTATAATGCTAAAAATGCCTTATTTCTTGGAAGAGGAATAAACTACCCGGTTGCCCTGGAAGGAGCTCTCAAACTCAAAGAAATCTCATATATTCATGCTGAGGGTTATCCAGCAGCTGAGATGAAACATGGTCCTATAGCTTTGATAGATGAAAACATGCCAGTCTTTGCCATTGCAACAAAAGATTTTCTTTATGATAAAGTACTCAACAATATTAAAGAAGTAAAAGCCAGAAAAGGAAAAGTTATTGCAATAGCGACAGAGGATGATGATCAGATAGCTGAGAATGTTGATCAGGTTATCTATGTTCCAAAAACTTTACCAGTTCTTTCACCAATTTTAAATATTATTCCATTTCAGCTTATTGCATACTATACAGCAGTTAGAAAGGGCTTTGATGTAGACAAACCAAGAAATCTGGCCAAATCAGTAACTGTGGAATAAATTTATCATATTTTTAAAGCGATAAAATCGTCAATAAAATTATTTATAACTTTATCACATCATTTAGTGAAGGATAAAATCTATGGAAAAGAATAATTTCCCAGATATCAATAAAAGTGAAGATCTGAAAACTAAGATTAAACATCAAAATAAGACAAATGAATTTGTTTTTTATCTTTTCGTTATAATCGCTGTAAGTGCTATCATTTTAATATTTACATTTTTAATAGATACATTATCCAGAATAAAGATTACAACCTTTAATATAGTAAGTATAGCATGTTCCATCCTGCTTTTTTGCTTACTCTTTCTCAAATATTTGAAAAATATAATATTTGCTATTTTACTAATATTGCCAATCTTTTTGCTTCTTTTATTGGCTAACTCAAAACCTTTACTTTCGTTGATTCTCTTCATCTTTTATATTTTTTCAATAGTGGTATTTACTAAAAGAAAAAGCCTGTTTATGTCAAAAAAAAGCATGTAGCATTAATAAAAAAACCTTTAGATCCATGAATTTCGACTGTCTGGATCTGTCCATCCAGCCACAATCCAAGGTCGAATTAATAAAAAATCTTTAGATCCATGAATTTCGACTATTTACCATTTTATTTATAAAGTTTATCTCTATGATTTCTTTCTATAGTGATGATAAGGAACCTTTTTATGTTAAATCTCTTTTCACTGTTTACAACAGCTAAAAGTCTAAAATCAGGGAAAAAAAGTTAGATTTTTTCTTTATCTAACTATGTTTAGCTGCAAAGAACCTCTAAATTTTTAAGTTGGACATCCGCTGTGGATGAATTCAGCACTAATATTTTATTATCAGTAATTATTATTAAAGAAGTGTAATGATTATCTATTGTTTCACCCTGAAATCATTTCTCTAATTCTTTATTATCAATATTTACTTTTAAATAAAATCAACGGCAAGCAGGAAGTAAATCAGTGGAAACATTGACTTCTGATTTATAATATATAAGATCTTCACACTTTTTCGCTTCTTTCTGGGTCAGATGCTAATATAATTCTGATTTATAATATATAAGATCTTCACTCTCACCCACTTTTAAAGAAGAAATAGAAACGATTGGTAATCCTATAAAATTATATCCAATTTCATTGCAACAAGAGATATAGTATAAAAAAGAATGATAAAAAAATAGCAAAAAACTCTTTTTATAATAAATTCCTCAAATTACTAGTTCAAAATAGATTTTTATGTAATCTCTTTAATCTATAGATTACATTTTTTCTAATATTTCTTATGGTATGTTTACCTTTTTTTCTGCATTCATAATATGAATTATTACAGATTAAACATTTTTTTGCTGGAATATCTAAAAGTTTTGAATCTATCTGATTCCCGTTAATAAACAGGTCAATATCAAAAACCTGAAGAATTTTTTCAAAATCTTTTAAAAAAACCTTTGCAAATAAAGGGAAAGTTTTAATTTTTATGATTAAAAATTGACCTGCAAAAAAATTAAGAAAGCGAATATATTCTATATTTGATGGTAGAAAAATATCAATGATTGAAATTAAAATATACCTGTAAAGTTCTGTTATTGTCCAGTGATATTTTGGAAGACCAGCAATATTTGTAGAAATTACAATTAAAATATTGTTATCTTTATAACTTCCACATTTTGACAGTGAAACAATTTGTTCATATGCAAGCAACCTTGAATCAAGTAATTTTTTTTTAATTGTATCATCTTTTATTCTCTTATTCATAAAATTTTTATATCCTTTATCAATTATACTACAGTAAAACCTAAAATACGGGGAAAGGATACCGCAACCTGAAGAAAAAAACGAACCTGCCAGTACATCAGCCACAGGGCTGGTAATGCTTGATTCATATCATTTTTAATCTCCCATACTCACCATCAAATCCTTGCGGATCAAAACAGAATTTACCATTTTTAACTCTTAAAATGTCATCCTTCAACCTATCTGGAATATCAATATCTGTAATCAAAGCTTTGATTTGCTCATCAGATTTTAAAAAAATTGAACTTTCAAATCCAATTTTATTTATAATTTTTTCATAGTAATTTAAAACCTTTTTTGAATCACTTTTAATTTTGAGACTTGCAGCAATAATATCTGCTAAAGGTATTGAATAAAAAAATTTCTGAGGATTATCCATTTTTTCAATTTCATTTTTTTTATTTTTACCTGATAGCTGAAAAACTCTATACTCAACTCCTGCAGTCATTTTCTTACCGCATATAGGGCAAATTAAATCTTCAGGTACATCCTCTGCTATAAAGTGGATATTTTCTCCATTATTATGCCTCTTTTCACTGTGTCCTGTATGAAAATATCTACCATGTTCTGGCCTGAATTCAACTGAAAAAGCGACCTTTCTCGTTCTTATTGCATTTATAAAATTTTGATAATCTAAATAATCCAGATTTAAAGCGAAAAATTCCCTTCCAACCCTATTTAAACCCTCACTGTGAGCATCGGAGTTTGAAATAACTGTTAGATTTCTTAAAAATGGAACCTTTGCAATCATCAATGGATCTGCAGACAAACCGGATTCTACACATCGTATTTTATCTTTGAAATCACCAAAAAAATCTTCAAATCTATCTGTAGGGTTTTCACCTCCAAATATCCCATCTGGTGTAAATATGTGAGCTGGTATAACTTCTAAATCTCCAAATTGAAGACAAAGATTTCCAAAAAAATTTTCACATTCAGATATAGAAGAAAATCTAATAAATGGCCTGCCAATATTAAGCTTAACACCTTTATTCTCAAAGATTTTATAGACTTTTTCTACAATTTCAAAGTCTGGAAATAACAAAATAAGATGTGCACTTTTTCTTTTTTTTGCATCAAAAATATATGGGACACTTGCGACAATTTCAGTTTGTAAGATTATTCTTGGTCGATTTAAACTACTTTGCTCAAACAGGTCAAGTTTTTGCCTCACGGTTTCACTTCCAGATAATTTACTTTCAGAATCAAATAAAATTTTATCTTGAAATTTATCTATAAAACCAGCACTATTTCCTTGCCCTGAATTTTCCTCTGAATCTTTAAAAACAAAAAGACCAGCTTCCAATTCCTGTAATGAGTCCCTTAGTGTTTCCCTCCACTTTTTATGCAGAATATCACCACTGGAAAATATATTGATACCTTTTTTAGTAAGATTTTTTGTCAACCTGAAAAAATCAATTTTGCCAACACCTCCGGAGTAGCCTGAATGAGAATGAATATCAGCTGTTACTATCACAAACATTCCTTTAATATATGAACTAAAATATAAGTTTCATTCTTTTCGATTGCATGGTCTGTCATAAAATTACTTTTTTGTAACGTTTTTTCAAGAATTATACTTGATGAAATTTTATAAAATTTGTATATTATGAGTGGCTTAACTTTGTATGATTCATCTTTTCATAGTAACTTAATATAAATAAGGAGAATAAATTGAAAAAAGATTGGGGTTCAATGAATATTATGGAAGTACTTTCTATACATCCAAAAGCTGCTGATATTCTTGCTAAGTACAATATTGGTTGTCTTGGATGTTTCGCAGCTAGAGCAGAAACTCTGGCGCAGGGACTCGCTGCACATGGACTTGATTCTCAGAAGATCATAAACGAGCTTGAAGAAACTTATCCAGCTTGATTTTTCTGGTTTGAAATAAAATTTATCGAACATATTCTTTTTATGGATAGTTTTGAAAATGAACTCAGATATGAAAAAATTTAAAACTTTTGATTCTTTTTCTTTTTCTTCGAATCTGCTAAATAATATCAATAGTAAGTGGTTAATGATAACAGCGGGTAATCTTGATTTGTACAATATGATGACTGCAAGCTGGGGTATGTTTGGTATTTTATGGAATAAGCCTGTAGCTGAGATATTTGTGAGAAATACGAGATACACACATAATTTTATGGAAAAAAATGATTATTTTTCTGTATCATTTTTTGATGAAGATTATAGAAACATTTTAGACCTTGTTGGATCAAAGTCTGGAAGGGATTTCGATAAGATGGCAATTAAGAATCTAACTGCATTAAGCTATGAAAATAAAACTGTTTATTTTGAAGAGGCAAATGAGGTTTTAATCTGCAAAAAGTTACTAGCCTATCCTTTGCATAAAGATCTTCTTCCAGAACAGATTAACAAAAATTTTTACAATACATTTAACGAAGAGCATCACACCGCATTTTACGGTGAAATTATTCAATACCTTAAAAAAGTTTAATCTTGAATATTTGAAAAATGTTTTTTTCCATTGAATTTGTCATTTTGAATATGAAAAATGAGCAAGAAATCTATTAAATCCATAGTTTTTAAATCAAAAAAAGACTCCAATAAAGGAGTCTTTTTTTATTGTCATTCACCGTTTTACTGGTTATCTCTACAAGACAAAATTTATAACCATCAAAAAAGAAAATTTAGCTAAATATAAAAATTTTATCTTACTTCTTTTCCACAAGTTCGGAGAGAAGATAAGGTTTTTCTGTAAAGAAAGTTTTTATTGTTAAAATAGAGATGGTAAATATTTCTTTTGTATAGCTATTAAATGCGTAAAATAGTTCCTGAGTGTCATCGGGACTTTTTTCCTTTTTTGCAATTTGAATCTTAACAGTCGTATTTTTGTCTATCGAAATAAGAGTTATTTCATACATTAACTCTGGATTTTTGGGCATTTCATCCAGCACATCAACAGCAGAAAGGTAAAAAACTCTATCAAATATTGACTTTATACTCTCATCCGGGACAAGAATATTCTTTATTTTTTCATCATAATTTGCGTTCCACTTCCAGGCGCTACCTTCTTTAATGAGCTGATTTTGACACCCATTTTTTAGGTCTGTAAAAACTATTGTACCAACATTATCTTTATTTATAACTGTAAAAAGGTTTTTATTTCTTAAAGCCTGTGCATCAAAATCAATAAGCTGTATAGCATCTAAAGTTATAACATAAACTTCTGGCTTATCAATAATCTTTAAATACAGGCCATCCATTGTAGGCGTTCTCTCACCAAAGATAACACCTGTTGTATACTCTTTCCCATCTTTCTCAATAAGAAATCTGAATGTTTTATTTGGATTATCCAGTCCATAATATTTTAACTCAGATACTTCATCAGCGTTTATCTTATCACGAAAGTATAATTGCTGGAAGCCTGTTAGATATGAACTAATTATCTGGTTATCAGTTATGTAATTTGAAGGAGATTTAAATTGCCAGTTACCATTTATCTTTATGAGTTCAAAAGTTTTTTGTCCAATTGTATCTTCAACAAAGATTTCTTTCACAGAATCCGGGTCAAAATTATCAAGAATTTTATATGAGACAGTTTCATGTTTGCCATATTTATTTATGAGAGCCTTTACACCAAGATAACCAAAATAAATGGCAAGAATAGCAACAAGTATTACAGCAAGAATAACTAATTGTTTATCAGACTTTTTCATCGAATACTCCCTTTTAAAATAGAGTTCAACCTCTTTTAAAACTTATAAAAGATTAGACTCTTCACTACAAAGAAAAAAGCGAAGAGCGAAAAATTATGGTTCATCCGTTTAATCGGTACTTTTTATCATGAAGGTAATAGCTGTACAGTATATTCACACTCGTTCATCTGACAGGTGCTTGATTATTTAAAAAAAGAATACTTGCTATGTTTATAAATAAAATAAAGCAAAGTACTGACTTGCCAGATGAACCGAAATTATAATCCTTTTTGAGCTTTTATGTTCTTAGAGATCCTTAAAGCTAAAATGATTATCAAAACTAAGGCTTCAAGCAAAATAAAAACAGTTACACTTATCCATCTTTGAGCTGTGGCTGTAATATTGATTGCTTCAGAGTTAACATCTTTCCCAGGTATATCGAGAAGAAGAGTATCATCAACCATAAAGTTTACACTGCTATCCAGAAGTAAAATGTTTCCTGTGGAGTTACCAAGTTTTAATATTTTATTTGATAAGAGATCTGAATCACATAAAATTAAGCCGTAAGGGATATTATCACCGTTTTGATTTTTCTTTACAGCATCTTCAACTACAAAACCAAGATGTTTAACAACCTTTGTCTCTTTATTTTCATCGTATTGTGGCTCTTTTTTAAAGTCATTATCTTTAGTTATTTCATTCCAGGCTGTATCATAAGTTGTACCTAAAGAAATAATATTAAAATCAGTGCTTTTTGGAGTTTGAGGATTTATAATAAGAGGAGCCGCTGTTGAAACAAGCACCGGTTTATTGTATTCCTGAATTTTTTGTGTTATTTTATGATAGCTAAGTTCAATAACAGGATAAAAATTACCAAGACCTTGATAATAATGACTATCATCGGCTACAACTCCCTGTTGTTGGATGATATCGAATTTTTTCAAAATCATCTCTATAACATTAACATTGTAACATTCAAAATCGGTCAAAAGTAAAAATTTTCCACCATTATCGATATATTTTTTTACTATTTCAAGTTCAGACGGACTATAATCTTCTTTTGGTGCAGCTATAACAAGTAAAGAGGCATCATCAGGAATACTACCCTTTTCCAGAAGATTTATATTTATTACTTCTCTATCAATTTTACCTAGATACTCGGCAGCTGTAGAGATTCCATCATCCTGATAATCATTCGTATACTTTTCCTTATGACCAAGTATAAAGTATATTTTGACTCCCTGACTTGCCATAAGATATCTTATGGCTGAAGATATAAGTTTTTCAGCTATAAAAAGCTGTTTCCCCTGACTCATCTGATCTGCTGCTTCTTTTACCTCCCAGAAATCCATAGATGATAGTATCTTGATCCTATCTTTATAAGATAAATATACAGAGCCATCCTCGTTTATACCATATTGGGTAGCAAGCTCTGGTCTTTTATTTAGATCTATAATTTCAAATTTGATATTTTTTGAATTCTTCTTATAAAGTTCAAGTATTCTTTTAACTATCTGCCCCTGTGGTGATTCCAGGTTCTGGCTTGTAGTAAAGTATATTATAGTAAGAGGCTCATTCAAGCTTTTAACAAGTTCTTTAGATTCTTTAGATATCGAATATATATTAGCAGAAGTCAAATCTATCTTAGGAAGTTTTCCATTTAGTATTATCATAAGAGCAACAACTATGGCAATAGCAATAATTATACGAAGTCCTACTGAAATTCCTTCCCTTCTTTTTTTATCTGAACTTATTTCAGCAGCTGTTTCTTTAAACATTTGAGGATTCAATAAAAAGTAAAATATTATACCTAAAAATCCTACACCTGAACCTATTAAAAATAATTTAGTCTTTGTTATCCAGGTAACTATTATAAAGGCAAGTGTCACGATACATGAAGCCCAGAAGATTATTTCCTGAGCTACTTTATTTTCTCTTAATGGTTGTAAACCATCATTTATTTTTCTAAAGAAATTTTTCATCACAGGCTCCTTATTTCTTTGATTCAATCAAGGTTATATTTATATATATAAGAACTCCAATAAACAGAACGAAGTAAAGTAATGCATTTAAGTCAAGAAGTCCCTTAGACAAATTGGAAAGGTGCTCCGAATATGAAACCATAGAAATTAAATTTTTAAAAAAGGGTAGATTAACCATATTCTTTATCCAATCAACCAGAGATAGCAAAAGCAAGACCAGAAAAGATACAACAGCAGCGACAGCTTGATTCGATGCAATATATGAAATTAACAAACTAAAAGTTGTAAAAAGAACAGTTAAAAGTATGTAAGCAATTAGTGTAAAAATAAGCGGAAGAACATCTGGCTTACCAACAATAAATAAAATACCTGTATATACAAAAACTGGTGCAATCATGATGATTGAAAAAATATTGTAAGCTAAAAATTTACCAAAATAGATCTGGGCGTCAGTTAAAGGAGAGGTGAAGAGAAGTTCAAGTGTATTATTTCTTTTCTCTTCAATAAATGCTCTTGCTGTAATTATTGAAATAGTTAATGCAAGAATAATAATCATATTTGGAATATAACCAGCAAGATTGGCAACTCTTGCGTATGTAAAATAAGAATAAAAAAAGAAACCACTTGCAAGGTAAATGATGACAAGAATAATAGGAGCTATTGTAGAATTTAAAAATAATGAATTCAGATCTCTTTTTGCCAGCAACCAACTTTTTTTCATATAACTATTCTCCTTTAATAAGTTTAGCAAAAATCTCTTCCAGAGAAAGCTCTATCTCCTTAACTTCAAGCAAAGAAAATCCATTTTCAACTATGCTTTTTGTTATAACAGCTTGAATGGAAGGAATGTCATTAGTTCTGATAATGTACTCTTTAGGATTTTCTGATGTGCAGGAGATAACACCATTAATTTTTTCAACAATTGTTGAAATATCATTCTCTTCATTGATCTTAATAAGAAAAAGTCTGTCTGGTTGTAATCGTTTTCTAAGATTTTCTGTGCTATCTTCAGCGATTATCTCACCATTATTTATTATAATGACTCTCGAACAAACTTCCTCTACCTCAGCAAGTATATGCGAGGAGAGAATTATAGTCTTTTCTTCTGCAATATCTTTTATGAGATTTCGAATCTCGATAATCTGTAAAGGGTCAAGACCAATAGTAGGTTCATCAAGAACTATAACTTTAGGATCATGTATTACTGCAGCAGCTATCCCAACTCTCTGTTTTAAACCCTTGGATAGAGTTTTTATTTTGCTATAGTATTTTTCCTGCAAACTTGTTTTCTCTATAACAAAGTCCAGCCTTTGCTTAATGTTGCTTCTGGGAACACCATTTAACTCTGCAACAAATTTTAAATACTCATTAACTGGCATTTCGGGATATAAGGGTGGAATTTCTGGTAAATAACCAAGTAATTTCTTGGCTTCAGCAGGATTTTCTTCCATAGATATTCCGTTTATAGAAATAGTGCCAGTATTTGGTAAGAAATATCCAGTAATAATTCGCATCGCTGTAGTTTTCCCGGCACCATTTGGTCCTAAGAAACCAACAATTTCTCCTTCATTAATTGAAAAAGAAATATCTTTCAAGGCTTGAAAATTACCATACCACTTAGAAACATCTCTTACTTCTATCATTTAAAAACCTCCAGAAATATTTGAATTATTTAATAATATTAAATTTTAATATTCTTTAGTAACTTGATTCATTAAAAATAAATAATTGTTAATCAAAAAACACTATCTATTTTTTTTCTTCTTTTTATTGAGTTTCTGCTGAGCAACAAGTTTTTTCACCTTTTCTTTTTCATGAATCTTCCTTTTTTCTTCCTCCTGAAGCATGTAAATTTTATATTTTTCCTCTCTTTTTTTTATCCTGTCCTTGTTTTTTTCAACAAACTTTGCGTATCGTTTATCAAAATAATTGCATTTTTGAGCGAGAATAAGCATCGGTACAGAAATCAAAACCATCAGAAGGCACAGTATCTGACCCATGGTCAGTCCACCCAGAACAAAACCATTTTTTATCAACCAGCCATAATATTGATCTGGTTCACGTGTATATTCAATAAAAAATCTAAAAAATCCATATAGAAATATAAATGACCAGAAGATAAATCCAGACTTAAACTTTTTATGTTTTCGATTATACCTATCCATAAAAATTAAAATAAGAAAAGTTATTAAACCTTCAAACAATGCCTCATAAAGTTGAGAGGGATGACGAAGTACAGCCTGCCCACCAATATCAGCATTTGGGAATATCATACCCCATGGAAGATTTGTTGGCCTTCCCCAGAGTTCTCCATTTATAAAATTTCCGATTCTACCAAGGAATAGTCCAACAGGAGCTATAACTACGGCGATATCGGCAACTTTGTAAAAATTTATATAATAGTATCGCATAAGCAAGCTTGTTGCTATTACCACACCTAAAAGGCCTCCATGGAAAGACAACCCACCATTTCTAATGTTTATAATTTTATAAAGAACATTCCAGACTGCAGTAAAACCTTTAAGACCAGCATCAGGAATAAGTATGCTTTTAGGGTCATACACAAGTATAAAAAAAAGTCTTGCGCCTACCAATATACCAACAGCAGTCCAGAGAATAACATCCCACTCAAAATCGACAGGTAACTTTACCTCATCTATAAAGTCTTTTCTTTTAAATCTCTTGGAAAGATAAAATAAAGCCAGAACAAGGCCAATGACATACATAAGACCATACCATCTTACTTCAAAGTTTCCTATTGTAAATATAGCCGGGTTAATGTTGACAGTCATAGTAGATCCTCCAGGATATACTTATTTGATGTAAATTATCACTCAAAAAGAATTGTGCAACATCGATTTTAAGTGTCTAAAAGATAACAATCAAAATCAGAATAATTTTAATGCTTAACATTATAGAATCATAGAGATAAAACATTCAATAGGCACTGCCAAGAAGAGAATAATACCAATATATTAAAACCTTTAATCTTGAAAAAAATGGGTGCAAAAAAGGTGGATTGGGTAATAAATAAAGAAAAAAGCAAACAGTTCAACATCTTAAATTAAAAATTGTAAAAAATTCATCAAATTCTTATTTGAAAATTTTTTTCTTTATTCATATGTTTTATAAATGTTTTCAGGATTTATCAATTTATACATGTATTAAATTTA
>JAAYUW010000060.1 GCA_012517545.1 Exilispira sp. | reverse complement strand
CTCCTTTATAGTTAATTGTTCCAGACTTCTTATTTGTTTTTTATATATGTTGCCTCAATGTCCGTAATTATTTCCTTTTGCTTGGTCAGAGATACCATTTACTTATTATCTCCTGCATAGAATTTTTCATTCTTTGTGCAAATACTCCATCTTTATTTATCCTCTTTAGTAATTTGTAAATCGTTGTTGGATGGGGTATCCTTGGTAATCCCAATGATTTTGTAAATTTTCTGTTTTTTTCGAGAAAACATGGTATCTGTTCTATTCTGTCAGCACCATCCATTAAGGCACATATGACAGCTGTTAAAAGTGCTGCCGGTTCAATGCTATCTCGTATTCTTGAAACTTGAGCACTTTTCTCAAAAGCATCGATAAATTCTGTTTTTTGCATAAAGGCTAAAACACCATTGCATTCCAAATGTAGAATCGATATTTAAATTTTCTCTGTTAAATAATTTAAAATAGGGCATATTTTGCATATCTTTTTTCCTTTATTTATTTATACCTTATTCCAGCTTTTTTGCACCAATTTATTGCAAGATTAAAGTTTTAACTGGTTTATTGACTTTTTAATTTTACCACTTATTAATACTAAATACATTAAATCTATTATTTTGTGCGACTGAGCTTAAAGAGAACCTATTTTCTTCTATATATATTGATTGCAGGTATTTTAGAAATTTATCTAAAGACTGTTTTATTTTGAGCCTTTGAACTGATAATTTTAAGACTCTTAACGACTAACGATGGGTGAATAACAAAAAAATTAATTTTTTCCCCCGAACTTTTGACTTTCAACCTTTGTTTTCAGTTTTCTAAGCGTTAAATAGGTTTTTTATGTTAATTTATGACTTTTTATTGAGGATAATTGAAGATAATTTATTGAAAAGAATTCAGGATAGATTGCATAGTTGAATGCAATTGAAATAGAATTGAATTGGAGAAATGAATATAATAAAATAGAAGTGATGCATAAAAGGAGAAAAGATGGAAAATAAAATAATTGATGAAGCTCTTGAAAAAAGAAGACACTCACTATCTCATATCCTTGCCATGGCAGTTCAAAAGCTGTATCCGCAGGCAAAATTGGGGATAGGACCGGCTATAGATAACGGATTTTACTATGATTTTGATCTTGATGTAACATTTTCGGAAAATGATCTTGTTAACATAGAACAGCTCATGAGAGAGATCATCAAAGAAAATCTATCATTTACAAGAGAAACTTTGCCTATTGATGAAGCGAAAGAAATTTTCAAAAGAAAAGGTGAACTTTTCAAGGTTGAGCTCATTGAAGATTTGAAGCAAAGAGGTGAAAAAGAAGTATCGATATATAAAACTTCTGACTGGTTTGATCTCTGCAAGGGTCCCCATGTTAACTCCACTTCAGACATCTCTCTTGAAGGATTAAAACTGGATAGAGTTTCTGGAGCTTACTGGAAAGGGGATGAAAAAAATAAAATGCTTCAAAGGATATATGGGTTATATTTTAATAGTAAGAAAGAACTGGAAGATTATGTCAACTGGCGTGAAGAGGCAAAAAAGAGAGATCATAGAAAGATAGGTAAAGAGATGGATCTTTTTTCTCTTCATGATGAGGCTGGTGCTGGTCTTGTGTACTGGCATCCAAATGGTGCAAGGATGCGAGCGGCTATAGAATCTTTCTGGAAAAGTGAACATTTCAAAAATGGCTATGAAATAGTCTACACTCCTCATATAGGTAAATCATGGCTATGGGAAACTTCGGGGCATCTTGATTTTTATAGGGATAATATGTATTCAAGTATGAAAATTGATGAAAATGATTACTATATAAAACCGATGAATTGTCCTTTTCACATGATGATATATAAAACAAATGAGCACTCATATCGAGATTTACCATACAGATGGGCTGAACTTGGGACAGTTTATAGATATGAGATGTCCGGTGTTTTACATGGACTTTTGAGAGTAAGAGGTTTTACTCAGGATGATGCACATATTATATGTACACCAGAGCAGATTGAGTCTGAAATACTTGAAGTACTTCGTTTTTCACTTTCAATATTACGAGCCTTTGGTTTTAACAATATAAAAGCTTATCTTTCAACTAAACCAGAAAAGAGTGTAGGTGAAGAGTTCAGGTGGCAGCAGGCTACAGAATCTCTAAAAAAAGCGATAGATATCGAAAAGTTAGATTATCAGGTTGATGACGGGGGAGGAGCCTTTTATGGCCCTAAAATAGATCTTAAGGTTATGGATGCTTTAAATAGAGAATGGCAACTTTCCACGATACAATTTGACTTCAATGAACCTGAAAGGTTTGAGATGGTTTATAAAGATTCTGATGGAAAGGAAAAGCGTCCATATATGGTTCATAGAGCATTATTAGGTTCACTGGAAAGATTTTTTGGTGTTCTTATTGAGCACTATGCCGGTAAGTTTCCTCTCTGGTTTGCCCCAGTTCAGGTAATGATCATCCCTATTGCCGATAGACATCTTGATTATGCTCGAACTATATACTCTCAGCTAAGACATTCCGAAATTTACTGCAAGATAGATGAACAAAGTGACACAGTTAGCAAGAAAATCTTTAGAGCTCATGCTCAGCATATTCCATATTCGATCGTAATAGGTGATAAGGAACTTGAATCAAAAACTGTAACAGTAAAAAATAGAGATACACAAAAGCAAACCACTTATAATCTTTCAGATTTTATAATAAAACTTATCTCTGAGAGAGATTCTAGATCCAACGCTTTAGGTTTATAATAGTATAGTCTTGTAAAAATATATTTTTCTACTTCTATTATTTTCATTTCCCTTTTTTTGTATGATTTAGTCTTACAAACAAAGTATAGATGGCGTTTTTGGACTAAAGTTAAAATTTAGAAAAAACTATCTATCTGATACATGCAGGAGCGCCATTGATTCATTAACTGGTTTATCTTTTTTTCTTTATACTTCGATAAGCATTTTTTATTTTCTCCTGCCAGCAATAGAGCCTTTTTATGGAAAAGATGGAACAATGTTGTTTGCATTTAATTTCTATCTATATATATAAATAAAATTTTTCTTTAAAAATTCTTCTTTTATTATAAAATTTCTCCAAGAAAGGTTTTCACTTTTTGCAGATTTAAACAGTTAGAATTTGAACTTCAAAAGTTTTAAATATAGCAGTCCAAAGTCAAAAGTCTAAAATATAAAGCCAGAGAATAGAAGAAAAAAGCCGAAATCTAGAATTTTTGAAAAAGCTTTAAAACAGAAGCATTCATTATGGCAAAATGTGAGAGATTAAGATTTACAAAACCAAGCAGTCAAAAGGCGATGAACAAGGTTTTATACAAAAATATTTACTAAAATTAAAATGCGGAATAAACTTAAACTAAATAATAACATGGAAATGTAATAGTGGTTTGTAAAAATTAACTAACACATGAAGGAGTAAAAGAGCCTTACACTTAAAAGTAGAAAAGTTTGACATATGAAAATAAAAAACCTGAGATATAAAAATAAATAAACTTGTAAATTATAAAGTGAGGGAAAAGATGAATCATCTTTGTATCATAGATGCACACTCTTTTATATATAAGTTCTACTTTACTGTTGGCAAAAGACCATTTATAAACTCTAAAAATCAAGATGTCACACTTTTACATATGTTCACCCAAAAGGTTCTGTCGATACTTTCAAAGTATAGACCAACGCACATTGTCATCGCATTCGATGAAAAGGGACCTACTTTTAGAAACGAGATTTACCCTAAGTACAAAGCAAATAGAGATAAAGCACCGGAAGAAATAAATAGACAGACACCTATTCTAAAAGAACTCTTATCAGCCCTTGGATTTGCCATTTTAAGCTGTCAGGGTTACGAAGCAGATGATATGATAGCCCTTGCTACAAAAGTGGCACTTGAAGATGGTTTTGAAGTAAGTATTTTCACTCAGGATAAGGATCTATTGCAGCTTGTTCAAACAGGTGTCAAAGTTATTTCTATGAAAAAGGGAGAGGATGCCGATATAGTCTATGATGAAAGGATGGTTGAGAAGGTGTGGCAGATAAAGCCATCTCAGATAGTAGACTTTCTAACACTTATGGGAGATAGTTCCGATAATATCCCTGGTGTTAGAGGGATTGGTGAAAAAACCGCTCTTGAACTTATAAAGAAGTATAGCAACATAGATCAACTGCTTAATTACATTCACACAATACCATCTACTTCGACTGCACAAAAACTTAAGGATGGTATCGAGGATATAAAACTTTCAAAGAGTCTTGTTGATTTATCTCAATCAAAGGCGCTGATAGATTTGAAGGATAAGATAGATATAGAAAGCTGGAAAGTTCCTGAAAGTTTTGGTGAGAAGGGGCTTGAGATGCTCTTGCAATATGAGCTTAAACAACTCTATGAAACTATAAGTGGTTTAAAGTATGAGGGTCCCTACGAATACAACCGCATCGATCCGTCGGATTACCACCTTATCGATAGCAAAGATAAAATAGAACAGCTTTTTAAATACCTTTCAGGATTCGAATATATAACAATAGATACAGAAACAACCGGGCTTGATCTGGAAGAGCTGGATATAATTGGAGCATCATTTTGTGCAAATGAGAAAGAGGCATTTTATGTTGATTTGCGAAATGATAGTTTGAGGGAGTTCTTTTTTATAAAGTTCCAAAAATTTTTAAGGGAAAATAAAAAGTTAATCGGTCAGAATATGAAATTCGACTATAAGGTGCTAAAAAAGTATGGTGCCACAATGAAGACCGTTTTTTTTGATACAATGATCGCCGCTATGCTTTGTGGCTATGAAGGAGAAAAACTCTCGATGGATGATCTTGCTGAAAAATATCTAAGATACAAGACTGTTCACTATGAGGATATAGTTAAAGACAAGAATAAAAATCTGGCAGATTATCCAGTAGAGCAGGTTAAGGATTACTCCTGTGAAGATGCTGATATTACTTTTAGACTTTATAACTTTTATAGACCAAAAATTATAGAAAATGGTTTTGAAAAACTTTTCTATAATATAGAGATGCCTCTCTTGCCAATACTTTCAGAGATGGAGCTCGAAGGGATACTTATAGATAGACAGTACTTTGAAATGCTGGATAAAAAGGTTACAACAGAACTAGAAAAGATTAAAAATGATATTTTTCAGCTTGCTGGTGAACCATTTTTGCTTAACTCACCAAAACAACTTGCAGTGATCCTATTTGAAAAGTTAAAATTACCTGTTTTAAAAAAGACAAAAACTGGACTTTCGACAGATGAGGATGTTTTAGAAGAACTGGCAGAAAAAGGTTATGAAATTGCTAAAAAGATCCTTATATTTAGAAAATATGACAAACTTAAGGGGACTTATATTATCCCATTAATGCGTTATCAGAAAAAGGATGGGAGGATACACACCACTTTCAAGCAGGCTTATGTTGCTACAGGAAGGTTATCCAGTGCTGATCCAAATCTTCAAAATATTCCTGCATTTGATGAGCTTGGTATAAGCATTAGAAAAGGCTTTATACCTGAGAATCACTTCAAATTTGTTTCTTTCGACTATTCCCAGATCGAACTTCGCGTATTAGCTTATTTTGCACAGGAACCTAATCTTTTGAATGCTTTTAATAGTGGGTTTGATATCCATTCAAACACAGCTTCAATATTATTTAAGAAAAAACTTGAAGATGTCAGTGAATATGACAGAAAGATAGCCAAAACAATAAACTTTGGCGTTATTTATGGACTTTCTCCCTTTGGTTTGAAGCAACAACTGGGGATATCGCAGGCTGAGGCACAGATGTTTATAAACAATTACTTTGCAACTTATTCATCTTTGAAATCTTACATAGAAAGCTATTGCAACCTTTGTGAATCAAGGGGATATGCAGATACATTTTTTGGTAGAAAAAGGTATATAAGTAAATTTGCTTCGAATAATAAGACAGACAAAGATGCTGCCAGAAGAGTTGCATTAAATACACAGATTCAAGGAACTGCTGCAGAAATCATGAAAAAAGGGATGATAGATGTTATGGCAGCTGTATCCGAAATGTACTCTGAAGAATCCAGAGAAAAAGCACGACTTTTACTTCAGGTTCATGATGAACTGATATTTGAAGTTAGAGAGGATATTGTGGAACCTTTTCAAAAAAGGATCGAAAAGGTACTTGAAGATGTTATGATTGGTCAATCTTCTGCAATATACAAAACTACCTGGAATGTCCCCCTTGTCGTTCATGTGACAACTGGTGATAACTGGGCTGAAATATAAATATACGGGAGTAATTATGAAAGTTTACATCTCTTTTGATTATGAAGGGATTGGTGGTGTTACCTTCTGGAAGGAAACTATGGGAGATCCAAAGTGGAATGCCATTGCAACAAAACAGTTAAAAGCCTTTATAGAGGGGATAAAAAAAGCAAATCAAGATGCAAACATTCTTGTTTCAGACTCGCATTCTCTTGGAGATTCTATACTCTGGGAACAACTTGAAGATGTTGAACTTGTTAGAGGCTCACCCAGAACATTTTATATGGTTGAAGGGCTCGACTCAAGTTTTACAGATCTTGTTTTATTCGGATATCACACGGCGATAGGTGGCTCTGGAATGATGGACCACTCATACTCGTCGAGTGCAATATATAGTATAAGCATAAATGGAGAACTGCTTGATGAGGCAAGGATAAATGCATACTATGCATGGGAACTTGATGTCCCTCTTTCTTTTATTTATGGAGATAAACAAGCAGTTGAATCGAGCCCGGGTTATCCAGATATTGGTTATTGCATATCAAAGGAAGCTATAACAAGATTTTCTGGTAAGATGCGACCAGAAAATCAACTTTTAAAGGAGCTTTTTGAAGAAGGGCAAAAACTTGGCTCGAAAAGAGTGATGGTGAAACCAAAAGCAAAGAAGGATGGGAGCATTTATCCACTTGAAGTAGAGATAGAGTTTGCTGATACTGCAAGAGCTGCAGTTGCCTGTATCCTTCCACAGCTTACGAAGGTTACTCCTCGCAAGGCAACCTTTAAAACTCAAACAGTGGGAGAGTTTTACAGGCTTTTAAATGCTATAACAACTCTTTGCTCTTCTATAAAGCAGATTCAATAAAAAACTTGAAAGTATTTCTCTTTCTATTTATAATTCTGGGGTTATACAAAGTGAAAGGGTCAATTTACCCACATATTTTAATTTAACCTCATCTTCTGGCAAACATTAAAAAACGCTTTTAGCTGTTTTGTGAGGGTAATTATTTTTATGTTACAGTCATGGAAAATAAAGAAAAAGCTTATATTATAATTAGCATAATTATCCTATTTCCTGGAAAATAAGAATTTAGTTCCTTGCTTTTGGTTTGTCAAAATGTATAAGATTAAATAATATAGAGGGGAAAAGCATATTTTTAACTTGAAATTGAGTAAAGATCTATAAAACAATTATTTTATTGCATTATGGAGGTTTACCATTTACCAACACTCTTTAGCGAAGAGCCTATTTATTTTTGTGATTCTTTCATTTTGTTTTATACTTGTTTTTTCATGCTATCAGGAAGATTCCGAAAATACTTTAACCTTAACATTTGCCGGTGATGCCATACCTCAATTTATGATAAGAAATATTTTAGATAATCGAGGGGAATCTGGAATAATAAGCATATTTTCTCTCGTTACAAATTACTTAAAGGACACAATATCATTTTATAATCTTGAAACAACGATCTCGGAAAATCCAGCTCCATTTAAAGCATACACATTTCAAGTTCAGCCGGACTTTCTGCTGGCACTTGAGAAAGCAGGATTTGACTATTATACAGTTGCCAACAACCATTCTCTCGATTATGGAGTCGATGGTTTTCAAAAAACCATGAAGTATATCGACAAATCAAAAGCAACCGGATACAAATACAACGATGAGTTATCAAGCCTTATTTTTGAAGAGAAGGGGATTAAAATCGGTTTTTTTTCCTTTTCAATGTTGTCAAACAACCCTTTGCCAAAAAATAGCACTTTAAAGGGTAAGTCAAATGTTTATCTCCCAGCAGTTGCATACGATGAAAGTTCACTTTTGTTGATAGAAAAGTTCACTAAAGTATTAGCGACGAGATGTGATATCCTTATCATCGGCATCCACTGGGGAGAAGAATACTCGTTCACGGTGACAAAGTTGCAGGAAAAAACGGCAAAGAGGCTTATTGAAGCTGGTGCAGATATAATCTGGGGGAACCACCCGCATGTTATTGAGCCTTTTGAAATATACGATTCGAAACTTATATTATATTCCTGTGGCAACCTCATCTCTGGTCAAGCTTACAATATCTTAAACCCAGAAGACGCAACATTTCACCCAAATTACTATTATACTCGTTCAGTTCCTATCATTCAGGTTGAGATTGATACATTATCAAAACAGTTGAAAACTGTGAGCTTAATCCCCCTTTATCAGGCAAACAACTATGGTTACAAAAAATCTGAAGAGCCATATTCATCTTTATTGGTACCACTGACCGAGTATTTGAATGATTGTAATAATATTAATTTATATTTAAAATATTATGATACGGTTTTTGACTGGTTTTTCAGGTTTCTGGACGAAAAGGGTCTCGCTATTTTATCGGATTCTTATCAAAAACAGGTTAATCTATTTTTTTCAAAAACTTATCAAATAGTTGTAAAAAGTGAGAAGAAAATATATATTACGGTCGAAAGCCCGGAGTCTAAAGTCAAAAGTCCGTGAAAGATACCTTTATCAATACAGTCGAAAGTTCGTGAAAAGGTGCAACAGTTGTAGTTCAAAAATACAAAGATCAAAAGTTGAAAAGCAAAAGTCTAATACTAAAGAAATGAAACAGATAAAATAAAAAAACATGGGCATATAAACGAAAAACAGGGATGAACAAAAATATTAAGTGAGAGAGTATTGAACAATCAAATGGGTAAATATTTTTATGATGTAATTATTATCGGAGGAGGTCCAGCCGGGGTCTTTTGTTCAATTCAATTGAAACAAAAAAGATCAGAACTAAAAATTTGCATCGTTGAAAAGGGGAAGATGCTTGATAAACTTAGAAGAAGTGGTGGTGGACGCTGTAACTGCACAAATCTTTATGCAGTTGTTGATAATGCTAAAAAATACTATCCACGAGGAGCTGAGTTTCTAAAGCATCTTTTTAAAGGGTACGATTATAAAAATTTTTTAAATTATCTTAAAGAAAATGGAATAAAAACAAAAATAGAGGAAAGCGGAAAAGTTTTTTTATACTCTAATGATGCAAATGAACTTGTCAAACATTTTATAAACAGGATAAATGAAGATTGTATCGATATTATTGATGGTGAATGTATTAGCATATTACCAACAGGATTTGATGAAAGAGAAATTCTATTAGTTAACACAAAAAAAACAAAAAATGAAAAATATCAAAAAGATGAACCGAATTATAAGAAATTTAAAATTCAAGTTAAAACAAAAGAAAATGAATTAGTCGATCTTTTTTCCACAGATCTTGTTATTGCAACTGGTGGAGCAAGTAATATTTCAAATCTGCTATCATATTTTGAAATAGAGCTTGTTAAACAGGTTCCATCACTCTTCCCATTTCAAATAAAGGAGATTGCAAAGTTCAATCTTGCTGGAATAACTGTAGAAAAAGTTATAGGATATCTTGAGTTTAACCCTGAAAAAAAGGTGAATGAAGCTATTTTATTCACAAAGGATGGTGTTTCGGGTCCATTGATTCTTCAACTTAGTGCCTGGAATGCTTATGAACTTTTTGAAAACAATTATTCGGGAATTCTACATGTAGACTTTATCCCGGAAGTTGATGAACAAACTCTTTACTTAAATCTCACGAGGGATTTTCATAATACAGGTAAAATTATTGGAAATCTAAATTTTCTATATCCTATACCCGAAAGACTCTGGGGATATCTTTTAAAAAGGTCAAATATTAATCCTGCTATTAAGGCGACAGGCATTGATAAAAGCAGTATAAAAGATCTTGTTAAATTACTTAAAAATTGTACCTTTGAGATTTCCAATAAGGCAAATCATTCTGAAGAGTTTGTTCATGCTGGAGGAGTATCTCTTAAGGAGCTTAAGTATACCTGTGAGTTTAAAAAATACCCATCACTTTATGCGATAGGTGAAGCCTTAAATATAGATGGTATAACAGGTGGGTTTAATTTGCAGGCATCATGGACAACCGCTTATAGCTGCGCCTGTGCAATAGATAAGAAATACGAAGATTCCTAGTATAAGGTGATCAAGGCATTCTATTATCTATATTTACCCATCAATAGAAAGGTAGATAAATAAAAGAAAAGTAACATACAAAAGCGAAGAGTTTGTTTTTTTAAATTATAAGTTTTGCCTTTGTTAATAAATATAGTTTGCTAATAACTATAGAAAGAATAAAGTATTAATTTGCCGGAAAACCTAAATTATAACTTCTTTTCAAATTCCGAAATGATTTCATCAAGCTGCTTGCTTCCATATATCTGTTTAGCATTTTCATATCGTTGATCTTTCAAAAGAAGGTTGAACTTTTCTTTGCCACCCTTTTCTATTAAGAATTTGACAAAAGATCCAGAAAGAGGAGCTTTTACCTCTATGGGAAGTGTATCCCAGTTTTGCCAGAGAGTTTTTATGCTTATAGAAGTAATCTTGAGCTTAGCAATCTGATCCTTTGCTTCAGCCAGTCTATCTATATTTGCTTTTTCCATAAAAAAACCAAAACCGTCAAGTATAAGATTTGTAACAATCGGATCCTGTGGAAACCATCTGTTATATGCGATGATTTTAGCAAGACTTCGAACGACATTATCTTTAAAATGAATATGGACAATTTGATATTTGTAGTTTTCATATGGGATATTTTCTTTGATTATGATTGGTCCGGCTTCCCATGTTTGCCATATAAAAAAATGAAGCCTTTTCTTATTTTCATAAGGTACATATGAGGTGATTATCGGAAGAGCAGACTCAGCTGATTCAAGGTAGTCTTCGATACCTGTCTCTACTTCTGGTTGCTTCTGTATGGTAAAAACATTTGTACTGAGAATTCTCCACTCTTCGAAGTATATAGAAAGACCAAAGATACCAAGGTTTTTTCTTGCTATATTTACAGAGTCCTTGTCAAGGTTAAGATCTATGCAATATTGTAGCACTCTTTTAGCCTCTGGTATTTGATTTGTCATATAAAAAGCGATCCCCTGGTAGGAAAGACCCCATGATTTGATCCTTGTGAAGTTTATATCATTCTTAACTGCCTTTTCAAGATATGGCAAGGCATAGGAATACTGTTTTAGATCCACATATATTCTACCTATAATGAGGTTTATCTCTGGATGCTCTGGACTTTGAGAAAGAAGGCTTATGGCAAGTCCAAGGGCTTGATTTAGTTCACCTTTATAGTAGAGTTCCCATATAGGTGGGATTTTTTGCTCGACATTTTGATCGACAGTTTGCATCGATAAAAATATAAAAATCAAAAAGATAAAGATTAGTCCTATTGAGAAACATTTTTTCATGATAGACCTCTTTATAATTTGTCTCTATTTTCTTTTGTTCTTTATTTGGTTTAGCAGTTCAAACAAGCTCAGGGGATATCCCCTATTTTTATTTTGTATAATTTTAAAGTAAATTATCTACCATACAAAAACGAGAAGAGCGTAATTTTAAATCATTATTATTAATCTTATAGTCAATTACAGGGTTAAATATATAATGAATATTAAAATAAATACACAAAAAAACAATAGAAATAAAATTTAGATGAAAAAAATAAAATAAGAAACAGGATAATTGCACATATACTTTTTATGTAAAATCTGAAAAACCAACCAGAATTATAGTAATAGAACTTTTCACTTATGTCAATAGGCAAAACGATTCTAATTTGGAAAATAACAAAGGGCAAAATTTTAAATTGTTACCTTGACAAATTTTCTTTATTTCTTAGCATTTATTAAGAAAATAGTTAATCTCTTTTTATATATCGATAAGATCTTATATTAAAATTGTATTTACGATTTTTTATTGCTCTTCACTTCATGTGGTTTTGCCACACAAACGAGATTAAGGGTATATTCCCTTTTTTTACCTGGTATAATTTCAGGTTAATTATTAACCACACAAAAAGCGAAGAGCTTTTTTTATTATGCCGATGTAGCTCAGTGGTAGAGCATCTGATTCGTAATCAGAGGGTCAAGGGTTCAAATCCCCTCATCGGCTTTTTTTATTATATCATAATGTTTAAAGTTGTTCTACATGTTTTGGATATAAATGTTTTCTTTTCAAATTTTCCATTATTTTTATGCTCTTCGCCAAAAGCGAAGATTTTTTTTGCAATTAAAATGTTTAAAATTCGAGGAGGACGAAATGATTGATAATGAATGCTTTTTATCCATAATTAAAAAACAGTTTCCAACAATAGAAGCAGCGATAACAGAGATTATCAATCTTGAAGCAATAAGAAACCTTCCCAAAGGAACAGAGCATTTTGTTTCTGATATTCACGGTGAGTATAAGGCATTTGATCATATCTTAAGAACAGCCTCTGGTGTTGTTAGAAGGAAGGTAGAGGAAACTTTTGGAGAAAACCTGACTGAAGAAGAAAAAAATGAAATTTCACTTCTTATTTCTTACCCGGAAGATAAGTTAGAATATAATAAGAATAAAATAGACACCAACTACTTGAAAGAAAAAATATGCCAGCTTATAGCTGTTTGCAAGGTTGTTTCCTCTAAATATACTCGATCCAAGGTCAGAAAATCTTTGCCTGCTGAATTTGCATATATTATTGAAGAACTCCTGCATGAACAAAGTTCAAACCCTTACAAAAAATCTTACAATGAAAGTATTATAAATGCTATTATAGCAAATGGTGAAGCAGAAAGCTACATAATAGCCATTGCAAATACCATAAGAAAGTTGATCATCGATAGACTTCATATTTTAGGTGATATTTTTGATAGAGGTCCAGGAGCCGATATAATACTTGATAGATTATTGACTTATCAGAATATTGATTTTGTTTGGGGAAACCATGATATACTATGGATAGGTGCAGCTGCGGGTTCAGAAGCCTGTATAGCAAACTGTATAAGGATATCACTCAGATATGGCCATATTGATATGCTAAGAGAAGGTTATGGCATAGATATCTCCCCTCTTGCAACATTAGCTTATGAAAAATATTCAAATGACGATCCCAAAAATTTTTATCCTAAGGTTGAAAAGGAAGATTTTTCAGAAAAAGAGTTTAGACTTATAACTTTAATGCATAAAGCGATATCAGTTATAGAATTTAAACTTGAGGCACAATTATTGAAAAGGAATCCTGATTATAAGATGGATGATAGGATTTTACTTGATAGAATTGATTTTCAAAAAGGAGTTTTTTATGATAATGGAAATGAATATAAACTAAATGATAGGTTTTTTCCCACGATAGATTTACAGAACCCATTTTTGCTTGATAATCTTGAACAGGATGCTGTAACGAAACTTGTTGCATCATTTAAAAATAGTGAGAAACTTCAGAAACACGCGAAGTTTTTGCTTGAAAAAGGTAGTCTTTACTTAACATACAACAATAATCTCCTTTTTCATGGCTGTATTCCCATGGAATCTGATGGATCATTTCAAAAATTTGAATTTGACTGTACTAATAAAGTTAAATTAAGTGGCAGAGAGTTTCTTGATTGGCTTGATGATAAAGTGAGAGCTTCTTTTTATAATGAAGATGGCCGTTGTAAGGATATTTTCTGGTTTTTATGGAGTGGTAAAGATTCGCCTCTTTTTGGTAAGAAAAAAATGACTACATTTGAAAGATATTTTTTAGAAGAAAAAGAATTACACAATGAAGAGAAAAACGCATATTATTCTTTGAGAGATGATCCTCTTGTTATTGAAAAAATCTGCCAGGAGTTTAATATCAACAATGGGATAGTCATAAATGGTCATATGCCTGTAAAAGTTAAAAAAGGAGAAAATCCAATAAAGGCAGAAGGGAGGCTACTCGTTATAGATGGAGGGATGGCAAAAGCTTATCAAAAAGAGACTGGCATAGCCGGTTATACTTTAATATATAGTTCAAAAGGTTTATTTTTAGCGGAACATGCCCCCTATTTAGATAGTAAGATAATAATAGAAAAAGATATGGATCTTGTTCCAAACAGAATAACTGTAAAAGACTTTAAGGAACCTATTCTTATAAAAAACACAGATATAGGAAAAGAACTTAAGATGCAAATAGATGCCCTTAAGCAGCTTATTGAATTTTATAAGAAAAGTGTAAGATTATGATAAAAAAAATTAATTAGGTAAAAATGAAAATCATAAACTTGCTGGATAATTTTGAGAAAAAATCTAAAAAATGTAATTTTATTTAAATTTTGCACTATTATATATATGAAAATATCGATAACAGGAAGGGATACTTGAGAAGAAAAAGTTATTTTATTCGTATTTTTGTATTTGTTTTTATTTTTATATTATTTTTTTCTTTTTTATCATGTTTTCCTCAAAGCCTAAAGGGTAAAAGGATCAAAAGTTTCTCTATTGATCTTGCTGATTGCAATTTTTTCAATAAAAAAGTTGTCGATAAGGTTGTTCCTGAATCAAGTTATATTCTGGAGTTTTTTATTTTGCTTGAAGATGGCAAAAAGATAACGCATCCTTTCTCTCAAGATATTATCCTTAGTAGTCCAAATGGTACATTTACCTTTGAAGTTAATCCTCTTAACCAAATTTATTGTTACTCTACTTCCGATTATCTTTCGCTTGCTGAAGGTAATCTTTTTACAATTGAGCTATCTACAATTTATGAACCAGAAAAAAAATACTACTTTGAATTCCTGGTCGATTGGTATAATCTTAAAGATTTTGAGTTTAAAGGAAAAGATGGTTATGATGGAACTGATGGAAGAGATGGGCATAATGGAAAAGATGGAACTGAAAGTTCACCTGCTGGTACGGATGGAGAAGATGGTACAGATGGGTACAATGGTGGAGATGGGGAGAATGGCAGATCTATAAATATGGATATTGCCATGTATAAAGCAGATAATATAACAGGCTATTATGAAGATTATTTTCTCATTCTATATGAAAAGATAACGAAAAAGATTTATGTAAGACCTGTAAATAATTTTACTGTTATAGATACCAGTGGTGGCAATGGTGGTGATGGTGGCTCTCCAGGTAAAGGTGGATATGGTGGAAAAGGCTACAATGGAGCACCAAATGGTAAAAAAGGGGCAGATGGAAAAGCTGGTAATCCAGGTAGAGGTGGGAATGCTGGAAATATATTTATTCATAAACCTATTGGTATGCCCCTTGAAAAGTATGTGAAACTCATTGCAAACAAAGGGAAAGCTGGTTCATCCAGTTATAATGTTAATATTTTTAATTTTCCATTTTATCTTATTTCTTTTTCAAATGGTGCACCAGAAGATGGTAAAGACGGTATCATTGTCGTTTTAGAGTTACCACTTAATAGTCTTTTTGTTGATGTTCAAAATATCTACTTTGATAGAGCAAAGCTTGGATTTTAATTGTTTAACTCTTTTAAGGTTCTACATCTTTTTTTTGCTGTTAATATCTTATAGATTCTCTTTATTAGAGTTTGCATTATCTTTTCTTAGATAATCAAACCATTTTTTGAGTTGTTTTTCAAAACCAAGATTAGAAAAATGGAAGAATTCTTTTTTTGATGATAGATAGCTTTCATTTATGAAATGATCGGGAAAATCATGAGGATACTTGTAATCTTTTGAATTATTACTAGAGAGGTAAGTCTGCAAATCTGACTCAATGTGAATATTTTTTAAATGTTCCGGAACTGGCATTGTCCCGTTTTTTCTTATATCCGAAGAAGCATTTTCAAGAGCCACGTATGCAGTATTGCTTTTTGGCAGCAATGAAAAAAGTACAGTTACTTCAGCAAGAATAATCCTGGCTTCTGGTAAGCCTATTTTTTCGCATGCGATATATGCACTAGTAGCGATAGGTAAAGCCTCAGGATAGGCAAGACCAATATCTTCAGATGCCAGTATGTTTAACCTTCTTGCTATAAAAAGAGGATCTTCTCCACTTTCAAGCATTATAGAAAGATAGTATACAGCCGCATCAGGATCACTACCTCTTATGGACTTTATAAATGCTGAGATAACATCATAATGTCCATCTATCATTGAGTATCCTGTGTCTTTAGATTGCAGTAATGTTTGAATATTAGCCTTTTCTATAACTATCTCACTTAATTCATTTTCTGATTTTATTTTCTGGTTTATGCAGATTTCAATAGCATTTAGAGATTTTCTAACATCTTTTGTATATTCAACAAGAAAATCCAGAGCTTCGTCTGATTCTGTTATTTTTTTGCTAGAGAGGATTTTGTCAATCTTTAATGCGTTCAATATGATCTTCTTTATTTCTTTATCAGTGAGAGGATAAAGTTCGAACGTAAAAATCCTCGATCTAAGAGCTGGCTGAATTATAAAATTAGGATTTTCAGTGGTAGCGCCGATTATTATTATTTCGCCCCTTTCAAGAGGACCTAAAAGCATATCCTGCTTTGGTCTTGTTAATCTATGAAATTCATCTATAAATAGAATTTTATTTGATGAAATGCTAAAAATTTTTTTTAAACTTTCAGAATCAATGGTTAAAGCACTTTCATTAATAAAAATCATATTCATTTGTCTGGATATAAGGTGAGCCAGGGATGTTTTTCCAGATGCTGGAGGCCCAACAAGAATCATCGAATGCAAAATCCTCGTTTCTATCATTGTTCTAATGGGTTTACCAGGGGCCAAAAGGTGATGCTGTCCAACAAAATCATCTATAGTGGAAGGAATGACTCTTTTTGAAAGAGGTATATTATCAACTACAAAAAGATCCATTTCAATATCCTGCAATTAATATTTCATGTTATCGTTTCAATAAATATTCAAAAAATAATCTAAATTAATTGGCTTATTTTTGTGCTGGCAACAACTTATGTTACTTCCGGTTAGCATACTTTTTATTACTAGAGCAAAATTTGTATAGCATGGATACATACTCGTTAATCCGACAAGTGCATGCTTATTTTAAAAAAGAAATGTATAAATCCTTATAACAATAATGCATAGATATAATTATTTATTTTCGCTCTTCGCTTATTACGAAGATCATAATTAATTATCATAGCCGGATGAACCAAAGTTGTATTATCTAATTTGCGATTATTTATTAATTATTAAGTATGGTAATTCCCCAACATAAATATATACATATTATTAATTATTACCAGTATTAACTATTTTTATAATTATTTTCCATGTTACACTTTTGTCTGTTATGTCAGGATTTTTTGCGATGAGTAAAATAATTTCATTGAAATTAAAATTTAATTTTGTAAATTTTATACATCAGTTTTCTTTCAAACTATCTAATTTTTTTACCAGATATTGAAGTAAACTTAACTGTTTTATCCAGGTAATTTATTAAAATTAAATCTAGGAGGTAATATGTATCGTGTAATAGTATGGGGTTTAGGAAGTATGGGTAGTGGTATGGTTAAACTTATACTACGAAAACCATCAAAACTTAAACTTGTTGCAGGAATAGATATCAAAAAGCCAAAGGGAAATGCAGATGTCGGAGAAATGATAGGCTTAGGAAACATAAATGTTCCATACTATACAGATCCTTCGCTGGTGATAAAAGAAAAAGCTGCTGATATTGTTCTTTTAAATATAAACTCTTTTACAAAGGCTGTTTTTAAAGAAATAAAAATGATTGCCGAGGCAAAGATATCCTGCATAACCATTGCTGAGGAGATGTCCTATCCATGGGCACAGGAACCTGAGCTTGCAAAGCAGCTTGATGAGATAGCTAAAAAAAATGATGTTACTATCCTTGGGACTGGAATAAATCCAGGTTTTGTTCTTGATACCCTTATAGTCTCTTTAACAGGTGTATGCCTTGACGTTGAGAGAATAGAAGCCTCAAGAATAAATGATCTTTCTCCTTTTGGAAAAACTGTCATGGAAACACAGGGGGTAGGAACTACAGTTGAACAATTTAACGAAGGGCTAAAGTCTGGTAAGATAGTTGGGCATGTAGGATTTCCCGAGTCTATTTCTATGATATTTGAGGCGATGGGCTGGGAGCTTGGCAGGATAGAACAAAGTAGAGAGCCAATTATTTCCACAACATATAGAGAAACTCCTGTTGTTAAAGTTGAACCTGGAATGGTTGCTGGATGCAGGCATATTGGCGTTGGTTATGATAAACATGGTACCGAAAAAGTCAGATTGATACATCCTCAACAGATACATCCGGAGATTGAAGCCATCGAAACCGGTGATTATATAAAGATATATGGTGATCCATTTGTTTCAATGAGCATTAAGCCAGAAATACCAGGTGGAAAAGGTACTATTTCAATGGCTGTGAATATGATACCAATAGTTAAAGATGCTCCTGCTGGTCTTGTAACAATGATAGATCTACCGGTACCAAGAGCAATTGCTAATGTATAAGCATTAACTACAAAATACCGATTTGCCTATTTTTTTTATTGTTATGGAGTGGATCAAATATAGACAATTATAAACAATATGTGATATATCTTAACAATCACAACTGCAAAAATGCAAAAAAGTTATTTATCCTTTGGCTTTAAGAGTATTAAGAATACTGTTAGAAGAATATTTATATGAAAAAAAATATTAGTAGAAACATTGAAAAATCTCTTAATAAACAAAAATCATTTCAAAAAACAAGAATTTTAGCAATTGTTGCTCTTTGGATTGCACTTTTTAGCTGGGGAATTCATGGAGTAGCAGGGAGATTTCTGGCTCTGGATGGAGTTTCCATGCTTGGCGTTATGGAACTTCGACTGATCATCGGGTGTGTTCTCTTTCTTTTCTTTTTAATTATCACGAGAAATTTTGATTTTTCATATTTTAAGTTCTGGAAATATTTACTTCCATTATCTCTTATCGGCTTACTCTCTAACTCCATAGTTTATCATCTTGGATTAAAATATATTCCGGCAACTTTAGTTATGCTCCTGGAAAATCTTTCTCCTTTTTTTGTTGTTTTATTTGCCATCATCTTCGATAAGAAAAAGCCTTCAATTACTGAATTAATCTCACTAATAATATCTTTTGGAGGTCTTGTTCTAATAGTTATAGGTAAGGGTGGGCTTACGATATCTAACTCGGAATTCTATCTGGGAGTGATATGTGAAGTAATAGCAGGTATTACCTTTGGAATATATACCTATTTTTCAGCAAGATTCTATATGAGCAAAAATCTTGAAATATCATTTAAAATGATGATAAATATACTATTTCAGGTTTTTTTATATTCAGCACTTGCAGGTATTCCATTTCTTTTCACAATGAGGTTTAGCTTACTACAAAGAATTGACATATGGCTTATACTTGAAATGGGAATATTCCAATCTTTTCTTGCCTATCTTTTATGGAACTTTGCTCTTTCGGTCTTACCAACTAGTTCTACGTCAATTCTTTTTTATATGACTGTTGTTTTTACTTCTATAAATGAGATTATTTTTCTCAAATTTATTCCCAATATTATAATAATCGCAGGTTCTATACTTATCATTTGCGCAGCAGTTTTACTTACATTTAAGACCGGGAAAACGAAAACTGAAAAGTCCTGAATAACTGGAAATAAAAAATTTTATTAAAAATATTATCAAAAATATTGCCGAATTAATAAAATTTTTGTTATATTATATTTTGAATAAATAAATTTTAATAAGAGGTTAAAGCTATGGCAAAAGACATACTCTTTAGTGAAGATGCGCGAAAACTTGTTATTTCTGGCGTTGAAAGTCTTGCAAAAACAGTAAAGATTACTTTAGGTCCTAAAGGTCGTAATGTTCTTATTGAAAAAAAGTTTGGTGCTCCTACAGTTACTAATGATGGAGTTACTATTGCAAAGGAGATAGAACTGACAGATCCTTTTGAAAATTTAGGAGCTCAACTTGTTAAAGAAGTAGCAACTAAAACAAATGATGTCGCTGGTGATGGAACAACTACTGCAACAGTTATTGCTGAAGCTATCATCAAAGAGGGAATAAAAAACATTGTTGCAGGAAATAATCCTATAAAGATCAAAAGTGGTATTGAAAAAGCTGTTAATGAGATAGTGAAAGATATCAAATCAAAAGCAAAAAAGATTGAGACAAAAGAAGAGATTGCTCAGGTTGCAACTATCTCTGCTAACAATGATCCAGAAGTCGGTAAATTAATCGCTGATGCAATGGATAAAGTTGGTAAAGAAGGTGTTATTACAGTTGAAGAATCTAAAACAATAGAAACTCATCTTGAAGTTGTTGAAGGAATGCAGTTTGATAGAGGTTACATTTCTTCATATATGATAACAAATCCCGACACGATGACCGCTGTTCTTGATGAACCATTTATTTTAATTCATGATAAGAAAATCTCTTCAATGAGAGATTTAATTCATGTTCTTGAACAGGTTGCTCAAACAGGTAAACCAATAGTCATAATAGCTGAAGAAGTTGAAGGCGAAGCTTTAGCAACACTTATTGTCAACAAATTAAGAGGAACTTTGAATGCTGTTGCTGTTAAAGCTCCTGGTTTTGGTGATAGAAGAAAAGCAATGCTCGAAGATATCGCTATTTTAACTGGTGGTAAAGTTATAACTGAAGATCTTGGTATGAAGCTTGAAAATGCAACAATTAATGATCTTGGTAAAGCAAAAAGAGTTAAAATTGACAAAGAAAATACTACAATTGTTGAAGGATATGGTGATCCTAAGAAAATCAAAGAAAGAGTCGCTACAATTAAAAAAGAGATTGAAATCTCTACATCAGACTATGATAAAGAAAAATTACAGGAAAGACTCGCTAAACTTGCAGGTGGTGTAGCTGTTATTAATGTTGGCGCTGCAACAGAAGTTGAAATGAAAGAGAAAAAAGCCAGAGTTGAAGATGCTCTTTCAGCGACAAGGGCTGCTATAGAAGAAGGTATCGTCCCTGGCGGTGGTATGACACTTATTCATTGCAGCAAAGTTCTTGATAACCTTAAAAATTTAACAGCAGAAGAAGCTATTGGTGTTAAGATAGTTAAAACAGCTATAGAAGAACCAATAAGAATGATTTCTGAAAATGCTGGTTATGAAGGTGCAATAATAGCCAAAAGAGCTTATGAAGAAAAATGGGGAAGAGGATTTGATGCTAATATTGGTGAATGGGTAGATATGTTCGAAAAAGGCATAATAGACCCAGCGAAAGTCACAAGATCTGCTTTACAAAATGCAGCAAGTGCTGCTGCAATGTTGTTAACAACTGAAGCTGCAATTGTTGAAATTCCAGAAAAAGAGAAAGCTCCTGCTCCTGGTGCTGGTGGTATGGGCGGTATGGATATGTACTAATAATTTTGAAAATTTAATTTCTTATATTAAAAAAGGCTATCTCAGTTTTTGAGATAGCCTTTTTTAATATATTTATATCCAAAAAAAATTCTAATTTTTAAAAGATATTTTTTAATTTATAAGTTTTATCAAATTTAAAATTTAATTTTTTATTAAGTTTTGAATAGGCTGCTTACAAAATTAATAAAATATAGATAAAAATAGTTATAAAATTAAGTTAATACGAATAATATAAAAATTAATTATAAAATATATTTTATATAATTTAATAAAAGTTTTATCTATCTATTGACAATTGATAAACAAATATTATTATTATTCTAAGCTAGAAATAGCTGAAAATGTATAAGGAGGATACCTTGAAAAAGACCATTATCGCTATCATACTTATTGTTATCATGGTTTTTGCTTTTAGTTGTAACAAAAAAGCTGCTAAAGCTCAATTCCATATCGGTATCGTTACAGGTACTGTTTCTCAAGCAGAAGATGAATTGAGAGGAGCAGAAGCATTAATCCAGCTTTATGGTGATGCTGACAAAGGTGGTGTTATCAAACATATTACTTACCCAGATAACTTCACTTCAGAAATGGAAACCACAATTGCTCAAATTGTTGGTCTTGCTGATGATCCACTTATGAAAGCTATTATTGTTAACCAGGCTGTTCCTGGCACAACTGAAGCTTTCAGAAAGATTAAAGAAAAATATCCAGACAGAAACATTCTTCTTTTCGCTGGTGAACCTCATGAAGATCCAAATGTAATCGAAAGTGCAGCTGATTTAGCAGTTAATGCTGACAATATCGCAAGAGGATATTTAATCATTTTAGCTGCTAAAAAAATGGGTGCAGATACATTTGTTCATATTTCTTTCCCAAGACATATGAGTTATGAACTTCTTTCAAGAAGAAGAAGAATAATGGAAGCTGCTTGTAAAGATCTCGGATTAAAATTTGCTTTCGAAACAGCTCCAGATCCAACAACAGATGTTGGTGTTCCTGGTGCTCAGCAATATATTCTTGAACATGTTCCACAATGGCTCGAAAAATATGGAAAAAATGCTGCTTTCTTCTGCACAAATGATGCTCACACAGAGCCTCTATTAAAAAGAATTGCAGAACTTGGTGGTTATTTTGTAGAAGCAGATCTTCCTTCTCCATTAATGGGTTATCCAGGAGCTCTTGGTATAGATCTTTCAAAAGAAGCAGGCAACTGGCCAGCTATTTTGAAGAAAGTTGAAGATGCTGTTATTGCAGCAGGTGGTGCTAAGAGAATGGGAACTTGGGCTTACTCTTATGGTTATACAACTACTGCGGGATTAGCTGAATTTGCAAAGAGAATCATCGAAGGCGCAGCTAAACTCGATAACTTCAAGGATCTTATGGATTCTTATATGAAATTTACTCCTGGTGCAGAATGGAATGGTTCTTACTATGTTGATATGGCAACAGGTGAAAAGAAGATGAACCATGTTCTTCTCTATCAGGATACTTATGTATTTGGACTTGGTTATCTTGGTATGACAAAAGAAGTTGTTCCAGAAAAATATTTCAATATCAAATAATTAGCTTTTTTAATCATTGGGGGCTTTCATAAGCCCCCATTTGTTATTTTTTTAGATACTTAAAAGTTTTTATATTTAAAAAATCTTTTTATACTTATAAATTAGTAAAAATAAAAAATAATATAATAATTTCAAGAAAGATAAAAAAATATTGAATTTATTTAAATATAAAGTAGAAAGTGATAGAAAACACAATAAAGGGGCTTTAAATGGGTCAAAAGCCTATTTTGGAAATGAAAGAAATTTCAAAAGAATTTTATGGGAACAGAGTATTAAGCTCAGTTTCTTTCACCTTAAATGAAGGGCAGATTTTAGGACTTGTTGGTGAAAATGGTGCTGGAAAATCTACATTAATGAATATTCTTTTTGGTATGCCAGTTATAAATCAAACTGGTGGTTATTCTGGAGATGTAATAATAGATGGGCAAAAAGTTATTTTCAGTTCTCCTTTTGATGCCATTGCAGCAGGGATTGGAATGGTGCATCAAGAATTTTCATTACTGCCTGGTTTTACTGCAACTGAAAATATTTTACTAAATAAAGAACCATTAAAATATAATTTTTTAGTGGAACTTTTTGGCAGCAGAATGCAGACTCTTGATTATGAAAAAATGAGACAGCAAGCTATTAATGCTATTAATAAACTTGGGGTAAATATTGATCCAGATATGCTTGTTGCAGAAATGCCTGTTGGGCACAAACAATTTACTGAAATAGCAAGAGAGCTTGAAAGAGCAAACGCACGAATCATCGTCCTTGATGAACCTACCGCTGTTCTTACAGAATCAGAAGCAGATATTTTACTTAAAGCACTGAAAAAATTGGCAAAAGAAGGAGTATCAATTATTTTTATTAGTCATAGACTTCAAGAAGTTCTTGATATAGCAGATAAAATAGTAGTTTTAAGAGATGGTAAGCTTGTAAGTGAAATAGAAACAAGTAAGACAAATATGAAACAGGTAGTAGAATGGATGGTAGGACACTCAGTTGAATCAAAAGCCAAAGATAATTTAAGCAAAAATATTTCAGATGAAATAATACTATCTGTTAAAAATCTATGGGTTGATATGCCTGGTGAGCTTGTTAGAGATGTTTCTTTTGATGTAAGAAAAGGCGAGATTTTAGGTTTTGGAGGACTTGCTGGGCAAGGTAAACTTGGAATTCCAAATGGAATTATGGGATTATTTCCAGCAGGCGGGCAGGTTATATTTGAAGGTAAAAAACTTGAACTTCAAAATACACATAAATTAATAAAGCAGGGTTTAGCATTTGTTTCTGAAGATAGAAGAGGAGTTGGACTTCTTTTGGAAGAACCAATCGATTGGAATATCTCTTTTACAGCCATGCAAGTGCAGGAAAAATTTCTGAAAAAACTAATTAAAGGTCTTATAAAGTGGAGAAATGATAAAGAAATCGAAGAAATTGCTAAATATTATATTAATAAATTTGAAATAAAATGTACAAGTACAAAGCAGATTGCACAACAACTATCTGGTGGAAATCAACAAAAAATATGCCTTGCAAAAGCTTTTGTTTTAGACCCTAAAATTCTATTTGTTTCAGAACCAACTCGTGGTATAGATGTAGGAGCTAAAAAACTTGTTCTTGAGGCATTGAAAGAGTATAATAAAGAACATGGTACAACAATTGTCATTATATCCTCTGAGTTAGAAGAGTTAAGATCTGTCTGTGATAGGATAGCTATAGTTGATGAAGGAAGGATTTCAGGAATTTTACCTCCAACAGCAGATCTTGAAGAATTTGGAATGTTAATGGTAGGAAGTTCAAAGCAAAACTAACAGGATTTGAATATGAAAGAAAATTTAAATAGCATTAAGGAAAAGAAAAACTTGGGTCAAGCATTAAAAAATTTTATAGATGTTGCAGGTTGGCCCAGGATAATAATTGGTATTTTTTTAGTATTGCTTTTTGCGATGACTCCAATTGCTAAACTTAAACTAAGTACAAGCCTTTCAGATACCCTTGTAAGAGTAGGAATGAATGCAATAATGGTCTTAGCCCTTGTACCTATGGTTCAATCTGGATGCGGATTAAATTTTGGTCTTCCTCTTGGGTTTATTGCAGGTATTTTAGGTGCACTTTTAAGCATTGAATTCAATTTAACTGGTTTAAAAGGTCTATTTAGTGCTATCGCAATTTCAATCCCCTTCGCAGTAATTTTTGGTTATGGCTATGGTCAGCTATTAAATAGGGTAAAGGGCGATGAAATGATGATAGCCACATATGTTGGATTTTCCTCAGTTTCTTTGTTTTGTATTTTTTGGCTACTTTTGCCATTTAGAAGTCCAGTTATGGTATGGGGTTATGCAGGAAAAGGTTTAAGGACAACAATATCAACTCAAAAATTCTGGCAAAATAGTCTCTCAAATATACTTTCAATAAGGATTGGAGAGACTTTCTATTTTCCAACCGGTATGTTTTTATTTTTTGCACTTTTATGCTTTTTAATATGGGCTTTTTTCCATACTAAAGTTGGAACAGCAATGACTGCAGTTGGATCAAATCCAGATTTTGCTAGAGCATCTGGTGTTAATGTTGATAAAATGAGAACCCTTTCTGTTGTTATTTCTACTGTTTTAGGGGCAATTGGTATTATAATTTATCAACAAAGTTATGGATTCATTCAGATATATAATGGTCCTTTATATATGGGATTTCCAGCAGTCGCAGCTATTCTTTTAGGTGGAGCATCTGTTCATAAGGCGAATATTGGTAATGTAATAATTGGGACTTTTTTATTTCAGGGCATATTAACTATGGCTCCTTCTGTTATAAATAGTTTACTACAGACAGATATGTCTGAAATATTTAGAATAATAATTTCTATGGGTATGATCCTTTATGCATTAACAAGAAAAACAAAGGGAAACAGATGAAAAAGATAGATAATCAAAACAATTTATTAAAGAATATTTTTAAGAGTATTATGGTTTTTATATCTAAATATCCTGTTCCAATAATGTTTATAATCTTTTTGATCTTTACAGTTCCAATGTCACATTTTACTGTAAAGTATCTTATAAATGAACTTTTGACAAGATTGGCTAGGAATTCTTTTTTAGTTTTATCCTTACTACTTCCAATAATGGCTGGTATGGGTATAAATTTTGCCATGGTTCTTGGAGCTATGGCAGGTCAGATTGCTTTGATTTTAATTACAGATTGGAGTATAGTAGGTATTCCTGGATTTTTTCTTGCAATTTTGATTTCTCTTCCTATCGCTATTTTACTTGGTTTTTTCTGTGGCTATATATTAAATAGAGCTAAAGGTAGGGAGATGGTAACTTCAATGATTTTAGGATTCTTCATGAATGGGTTTTATCAATTTGTCGTTTTATACATGATGGGTCCTGTTATTCCAATAAAAAATAAACTTCTTCTATTATCCAGAGGTTTTGGGATTAGAAATGCAATAAATTTACAGGCTATTAGACAATGTATTGATGATTTTATACCAATAACAGTTCTTAAAACTCAATATGATCCTGGTATTAAAATTCAAATAACAACTTTTATATTGATAGCTATTTTCTGTCTTTTTATAATCTGGTTTAAAAAAACAAAAATTGGGCAGGATATGCGTGCGGTCGGACAGGATAGACTTATTGCCGAATCATCAGGTATAGCTTCAGATAAAACTAGGTTACTTTCAATTGTTATATCTACAGTTCTTGCTGCAATTGGTCAAATTATCTTTTTACAGAATATTGGTACTCTTTCAACTTACAATAGCCATGATCAAACAGGTCAATTTGCAGCAGCATCACTTTTAGTAGGTGGCGCGACTGTTTCAAGTGCTAATATAGGGAATGTATTTTTAGGAGTTACACTTTTCCATCTTATGTTTATTGTTTCCCCTATGGCTGGTAAAAACATACTTGGGAACGCTCAGGTAGGTGAATATTTTAGGGTCTTTGTTTCATATGGAATTATAGCTATAGCACTTGTACTATATTCATGGAAAAGACATAAAGAAAAAGAAAGAGAAAGAATGGCATTAAGACAAAATACAATAGCACCTAAAACAAAAACAGAATAAATTTTTGATAATATTAAGGAAAATTTAAGAAAACCTTATAGATTTACAGATTGAAATTATATATAAGGGGATATTATGAATTCAAATATCAAGGGGATAATAGTAAAAATTTCTGCTATCATTATATATATATTGTTGATAGTTTTTTTATATAATATTGGTAAGGGTCATACAGTATATATTTTTAATCAAAAATTTATTGCATCAGATGGTACAGAAATCGAAGCTTTATATACCTGTAAAATAATAAATCCAGTCAGTAAAAGTGTATTTGTAGATTTTGCAAATCTTATATCTACAAAAATTTTTGGTAAAAAAGTATATGAAGATCAAGTATTTACTTTCCATAAGGGTGTTCCAGGCCAAATTGTAATTCCATGGCATAAAAAGAAAGTCGTTTTTGAGTTTTATGATGGGAAAAACCTTGTAAAAAGGATAGAAAAAGAAGTTACTCTGGATCCTAAGATTACTCAATATGTTTGGCAATTAGCAGCTTTATTTGTAGATAATAATGAATGGTCTGGTCAATATATAATACAAGAAACAACAGATACAGAAATTATCAAAGATACAGAAAAAGTTACAGAATAAAAAACATTTTTTATTCTTTACTTTTTTATTTTTAATTATTATATTTTTTAAGTATTAACTCTGGATGAATAAGAATAATCAGTATTAATTTTTATACCTCTTTTCTTAACTATAATATTGCTTATATTATCTTTTCAGGTTAATAAATAAATATTAAGGAATGTAAAATGTTAGTTTCAAAAAACAAAGTCGTTAGTTTTTTTTATACCGTAAAGGATGATAATGGTGTTATTCTTGATCAAACAGAATCAGGTAAACCTTTTAGCTATTTGCATGGAGCACATCAGATTATCCCTGGGCTTGAAAATGAATTAGAAGGGAAGAATGTTAGTGATCATTTTTCTGTTCATGTTGATGCTGAAAATGCATATGGTTTACATGATGATAACCTTGTTATGACTGTTGATAGATCTTATTTTGGTACTGAACCATTAGAAAAAGGACTTCAACTTCAGATTCAATCTCAGGACGGGTTCCATATAGTTACAGTTGTTGATTTCACAGAAAAAAATGTAACAATAGATGCAAATCATCCTTTAGCTGGAGTAAACTTAAATTTTGATATCGAAATAAGTGATGTTCGTGATGCTACCAAAGAAGAATTGGAACATGGTCATGCACATGGACATGATATGGAAGAAGATTACGAAGAAGATGATGAAGACGATGAAGATATTGAATTTAGTTCTGATGAAGATTAAGAGAAAGATATTAGATAAGTAAAAATAGTAATAAAATAATAAATTATAGATAATTTACTAGATTATCTATGCTTCAAAATATATATAAACTGATCAATGATATTTTTCACTTAAACAATTCCTATCTTAAATATATTATACCTATATTGACTCTATTATTTTCAATACCTGTTTACATAGTTTTGAAATTTATAATTATATCAATTATTAAAGCTTATGTTTCAAGAAAGAGTAAGATAGCAAAAGATTCTTTTAAGAAACTATTTGCGCCATTTCAAAAGAAATTTTTATTTATATTTTTTGTAGTTTTAATTTATTTTATAACAAATCCAATCTTAAGAGATTCAGATTTTAAAAGATATTTTGGCCATTTTATTTCAATCTTCCTTACTTTTGGTTTGGCTCAAATATTTATCACTCTTATAGATTTAATATTAAAAACAAGGTTATTTGAATCATTAGATAAAACAGAGACTAGAAAAACAATAAAAACAGTAAATCTAATATCCCAAATATTAATCTGGTTTATAGCAATATTAATATGTTTGAATATCTTAGGAATAAAAGTCTCAAGTCTGCTAGCTGGTTTAGGTATAGGTGGAGTAATAATAGCGTTAGCCACCCAGAATATTTTTAACGATTTATTTAGTTATATATCAATCTTAGCAGATAAACCTTTTGAAGTTGGAGATTTTGTTTCTTACGAAAACCTTTCTGGAACAGTTGAATTTGTTGGTATTAAATCCACAAGAATTAGGACTTTAGATGGTGAACTTTTAATCATACCCAATACTATTCTAGTTGGTAGTAAACTTAGAAATTTCAAAAATATAGAAAAAAGAAGAGTTTTTATCCAGTTTAAATTACCCTTAGAAACAAAGGTAGACAGAATTGAAAAGATTAGACAATCAATAATTAAAATAATATTAAATTACAAAGAAGCAGAAATTGAAAGATGCTTTATCACTTCAATTTCTGATATGACTATTCAGTTAGATATTTACTACTATTTAATAACAAAAGATTTTATGGAGTTTTTAAGACTAAAACATGAAATAAATATAGATATTTTAAATTTTATACAAAAGGGAAAAATTAGACTTATTTCGGATGTACAAACCTTAGAGTTTTACGAAACAAAAAAATATTATAATAAAAAGAAAAAGGATTTATAATGCAAAAACTTAAAACAAAAAATCTACTTCTATTTCTTTTTTTTACTATAGTGCTTTTTCTATCTTTTCAAACATTGACTCAAACTTATATTTTTAATGCAAGCCAGTCTTACTCTTATGTTAAAGAGCTTTCTTCTCCTATTTATGAAGGAAGAAAGCCATCGACCCAGGGAAATATAAACGCATTAAATTTCGCTGAAAAGATACTTAATGATGCTGGATTTGAAACTATAAGGCAAAGTTTTTCGGCACTTGTTCCTTTTTTAGAGCAGACTCCGGTTTTTGAGCTTTTAGATGAAAATAACCAAATAATAAAGAGTTTTGAACATAGAAAAGATTTTAAGGAAGCCTTTTCAGGTTATGCAGCAGGTGGATCTGTTACTTCAAAGTTTATCATAGATGGTAAAAGTGTTTATGACATAAAAAGTAAAATTTTTAATGATTCTATTGTTGTTGTCAACAATGATTATAATGGTAAAGTAGATCAGGATCTTGCTTATATAAAAGCAAAAGTCAAAGCCATTTTAATACCTTACTCAACAGAATCTATATCAAAAGCATCTGGTTATCCTGGTTATAATAAAAGTTCATTCTTAAATAAAAAAGATAAAATAATAAAAATTTATATAACTTATGATCTTTTCTCTTTTTTAAAATCTAAATGTAAACAGGTAGAAGAAAATCTTTTTGTTTCAGAAAATGTTAAAATTAATCTTTCTCTTGCTCTAAGTTTTAAAACTTTAGAAACAGAAAATATTATAGCAAGGCTAAATGATAAAAAGTTGGATAATTTAAAAGATAATTTTGATTATTTAGGATTTTCAGCACATATAGATCATCTTGGAAAAGATCCAAGTGGTAGATATTTTCCCGGTGCTCTTGATAATGCTTCAGGAGTCGCTTTTGTCCTTGAAATGGCAAAAGTCTTATCAGGTTATAAAGATAAACTTACTATAAACCCTTTAATAATTCTTTTTAATGCTGAAGAAAATGGGTTGTGTGGTTCAGATTACTTTGTCCATTCTAATTTTATGAACTTGTTAAAATTAAGATTGATTAATTTTGATATGGTTGCATCAGAGGAGCCTGTTAGTTATAACCTTTTATTTTATCAGGGAAACAAATCTAATCATCCTGCTAAAGAATTTGCCTTAAAGATAAGAAGTTTTGGAGCAAATAATGATTTTAAGTTTATCCTTGATAATTTAAGTTCAAATACAGATCATTATCCTTTTAATGAAGCAGGTTATACTGCTGTTAGCTTAAATCAATTTCCAGAGGAGTTTTACCACACCTATTATGATACCCCAGATAAAGTAAGTGAAGCAGGTTTTGATCAGCTTGGAAAATTTATGGAAAAGTTTGTTCTTGAAAATTATACTATAAAAAACCAATCACTTTCTAATATTTTTCTTGTTTTAATGCTTTTTTCTATTCTTTTTAAGTTGAAAGAAAGTGGCAAAATTGACTAATGCAAAAATTTTTTGAGAATTATTATAACTATATAAGCAAGCAATTCTCCTCTTCTACTGCTCAAAAGATTATCAATGGCTTTACCAAAAAAAGATTTACAACATTTAGAATAAACACATTAAAATCTGAAATAGAAAAAGTCTTCCAAAGATTGAAAGAAGAAAAGATAGATTTTAAGAAATCCACTTTTTTTAATAATGCTTTTTATTTTTTAAATTTAAATGAAAATAAGGCATTAAAACTTTCTTTATTAAATGATGGGTTAATCTATCTTCAAAGTTTTTCAAGCATGATACCAGCATATCTTATTGATCCCAACGAAAATGAAACTATTTTAGATATTACAGCTGCTCCAGGAAGTAAAACAAGTCTAATTTGTGCTCTTTCTAACAATAAAGCAAATATTTATGCTAATGAAAAGGATAAAATCAGATTTGAAAGATTGAAATACAACTTAAATCTACTTGGTTGCAAGGTAAATCTATTAAATGAAAAAGCTGAAAATCTTGATGAAAAATTTTTTAATACTTTTGATAAGGTTCTTGTAGATGCACCTTGTAGTGGTGAGGGTAGATTTTTGCAAAATGATAAGAGTAGCTTTAGCAACTGGTCAGAAAAAGAGGTGGAAAAGTATTCAAATTTGCAGAAAAAAATATTAAATAGTGCATTAAAGACATTAAAAGATGGTGGTCTTTGTATATATTCAACCTGTACTTTAAATAAAATAGAAAATGAAAAAGTTTTGGAAGATACTTTAAATCATTATCAGTTAAAGGCTTGTAAAAATTTTGAAATATTTAATAATATTCCTGATATCTATGTTGAATATATTTCTTTGAAAAATATTAGACTGCCTATCTATAGAATTCTTCCATCTCAATTTTTTTAAGGATTTACAATAAGTGCTTTTTATAAATTAAGGAATCTTGATTAAAAAATAGAACTTAAAGAAAAATTAAAAAGGAGTTTTTTTATGATTAAAATTGATAATCTTTCAAAATCCTATGTTAAAGGGAAAAAAGCAGTAGACAATTTATCTATAGAGATTAATAATAAAGAGATATTTGGCTTTTTAGGACCAAATGGAGCTGGTAAAACTACAACCATTAAGATGATGACTGGGATTTTAAATCCAGATGAGGGAGATATTCTTATTGATGGAAGTTCTATAAAAAAAAAGCCTATCGAAACCAAAAATAAATTTGGATATGTACCAGATAATTCAGATATAATCTGGAGGCTTAAAGGGATAGAATACCTTAATTTTCTGGCAGATATATATAAAATAGATAAAAAAACAAGAAAAGAAAGGCTTGAAAGATTATGTGAAACTTTTGAGTTAAAAGATGCAATTCATAATTATATAAATACATATTCAAGAGGGATGAAACAAAAACTTTTATTGATAGGTTCTTTAATACATGATCCTCAAAATTGGATATTAGACGAGCCAATAGTTGGACTTGACCCTCTTATGGCTCATACACTTAAAGATATGATGAAAGAAAAGGCTGATGAAGGGAAAAGTGTGTTTTTTTCCACTCATATCCTTGAGATTGCCCAGCAGCTTTGTGACAGAGTAGGTATTATAAATAAAGGCAAGTTATTGTTTGTTGGAACAATTTCGGAACTTCAAACTCTTAAAAATCAAAAAGGGACATTGGAAGAACTTTTTCTGGAGTTGGTAGATGAATAAGATATCATTAAAACTTTTATATATTTATTTTAAGCAGATATTTTCAGGTAGATTTGAAAGTCTTAAAAAAGCAAATGAAAAAGAAAATAAAATAAAAAGTCAAATAAGGCAGATTGGTTTTATCATCCTTATTATTTATGGATTTGGAAGCCTACTGGTGCTATGGGGGATGATTTCATTCGAACTTTTTAATCAGCTTCATGCTTTGCAAGATCAAACATTTCAGATAAACGATAGAATCTTAAATAGATTTGATTTAGCATCTATAAGTTTAACATTTTTATTAGTTATTCTTGGCTTTTTAAATATCATTATCACTTTTTTTTCATTAAATTTTTTTCTAAATCTAACATCAAGCGAAGAATACCTTTTGACATTACCTATAGATGATAAAACATTGTTTTCATCAAAAATAATAAATATTTCATTAACAAATGGATTTTTCTTTATAATAATGGCTTTTGTCCAATTTGCTATTTATGGAGTAATAGAAAAACTAACATTTGATTATTATATAGTATTTTTTATTCATGCTATTACCATAAATCTGTTTGCATCATTTATTGGCGTTGCCTTATCCTTATTTTTGGTAAATATATTTAAGTTTTTGAAGAATAAAGATTTAATGACCTATCTTTCTATCTTTATTTTTCTTCCAATCTTGATTGGCTATAATATAGCCTTTCAAAAACTTGCCCAAAATCCATCAGGAATAATGGGTGTTTTTATAAATCTTTTAAGCAAAAATACTAAAATAGTAAATATTATTAAAATTGTTTTAAGCCCTTTATTCTTATTTATTAACTATGTTGTAAATAATATTGTGAAAGAAAAAACAATTTTAAGATTTTTACATTATATAATTCAAGTAGGAATATTATTTTTACTATATCAGTTAATACTTCTTATTTTTAGTCCAATATATAAAAAGCTATTACTTGTTACTAATATTAAAAAAGAAAAAACAAATATAAAAATATCTAAGAACTCTTCTTTATATATTGAAAGAAAACCATTTTTATCACTTTTACAAAAAGAAATCCTTTCAATTTATAGAGAACCAAACTATTTCTTAAATGGTCCATTTGTAATTATATTGTTGCCTATAATCCTTTTTATAACTTACTACTTTAGCATAAAAAATAGTTCAGATATGAATAATTTAGCTTTATTACTAGTTAACAATAAAAATAACTTAAATTTTATTGCAAGCATATCTATTGTAATTTCATTTTTATTGGGCGATTTCAGCAGCATAACAAGCACGGCGATTTCGCGAGAAGGCAAAAGCTTTGCTATATTAAAAACACTTCCAATAAAACCTAAAGATTATATTTTTAGTAAACTTGCTCATGGTTTAATCATTACATTTATTGGAACTTTACTTTCATTAACTTTTATTTATCTTTTTTTGAAAATTAATCTTATAATTGTTTTACTAATCTGTCTTATATCGCTTATTTCTTCTATATTGTTTCATATAATATCTTTGAATTTTGATATTACAAGGCCTAAGCTTTCCTGGGATAATTCTATAATAGCGATGAAACAGAACTTTAATGCAGTCTATGCTATATTTGTTGGTATGGGTTATGCTGTTTTGCTCTTCTTTCAATCAAAATATCTTTTAAAAGCAAGTTCGACTTTTTTATTAAGATATCTACCTTCTATGAATGATAAACCATATTTTGCTTTAATAACTGGTCTTGTCTTATTATTATTAATTACATTTTTAGAAAATTTAATAGTTTATCTTATTAGCATTTCATCGCTTGAAAAGAAATTCTATGAGATAGAACTTTAAATTATCTTGACTGAATTTAATATGATGTTAAGCTAATAATACATATATGGAAGGGTGACCGAGAGGCTGAAGGTGCACGCTTGGAAAGCGTGTGTACGGGTAAAACTGTACCAGGGGTTCAAATCCCCTCCCTTCCGTTACTGCAACCTGCCAACCTTGCGTATTTGACCTATT
>JAAYUW010000059.1 GCA_012517545.1 Exilispira sp. | reverse complement strand
TAAGCTAAACTTAACCGTAGTATTTAACAGTATTATTTCAACTTCTATATCCATAACACCTTATTTATGAATACCAGAGATAAAAGAGTTTTTTATTATTTAGCATTTATGGTTTAGATTTTTTAGCTAAAAGCTAAATTCATTTGACAGAAAAGAAAAAGAAATTAAAAGAAAGGAGTTTTTTAAATGAAAAAAATCTATTATTTTTTTAATGGCTTTAATCTTATGATATGCACTTCCAGTATTTGCAAAACCTATACCTGCATCTATTTTTAAATCCTGCATAATTTTTTAACCATATTTAATATTCGAAAAATATTTGAAAAATTATAAAATTGGTAATAAAATTATGATATGTGAAAATGTGATGCAAAAAAACTCTGGAGGAATCATGCAAAAAAAATATTTTTTTACTATTGTAACTCTGGTTATCCTTTTACTTTTCTTTTCATTTGATGATGCGGCATGGTTAAATAGAAACACAGAAGCTGGTGCAAAAGCAGCTTATGAATACTATAAAAAAATATATGAACAGAATCCTGGTTCTTACGAGGCTGCCTGGAAATACGCACGAGCAGCTCATTTTTATGCAAATGAATTTGTGAAAGAGAATAAATTAAAAAAAGAGATATTTACAGATGGAAAAAACGCTGCTGAAAATGCAACAAAACTAAATCCTGGTAGTGTAGAAGGATTTTACTATTATGGAGTTTGTCTTGGTTCATGGGGGGAAGTAAATGGCATCCTTGCAAGTTTATCTTCAGTTGGCTCTGTTGAGAAAGCTGCAAATAAAGCAATAGAACTTGACCCTTATTTCAGTAAGGGAGGGCCATACATGCTTCTTGCCAGAGTATACCAGAAAGTTCCCGGTAAAAGCAAAGAAAAAACGACAGAATACTATGAATTATCTTTAAAATATGGACCAACTGGAAGGGTAAATTATCGATTCTATGCAGAATTCCTTATTGATCAGAAAAAATATGAGAAAGCCAGAGAAATAATAAAAAAAGGGATAAACATACCTTTTGATGAATCTGATAAACTGATTGAAGAAAAAGAGATAAAAATTTTAAATGATCTTCTGAAGTCAATACAGGGAAAGTAAAAAACTTAGCTTTGAAGTTGAATAAAAATCTTATTGCCAATAATAACATTTTTTACCTTTTTTTCTTTTTCAAGGATATCAAGGTATTTTCCTATTTCATACATCGGTTTTTTGTATATCTCGACAAGATCATTTCTCGTCATAGGTCTTCTTTTTAAAGTTGAAATTATTTGATCTTCAAACTCAGGTGAATAATTTTCTATTTCGCTTCTATCCTTATATCGGCTGATGATTTCAACCGGGAGATCCTTCCAGAGCAGCGCAACATCTTTAAGAAACTTTTTTGAAACAGGAAGAGTTGAACTATCGGCAGGAGGTCTGTCAAGAGTGTTTAGTTGAACTATATCAGGGTTTATCTTAATGAGTGCATCATGCAATGCATCGAGGTCTTCCTTTGAATCATTTATCCCTTTAGCGAAAAAAACCTCAAGCCAGATTTCTTTATCGAAAGCTTTACGAAATTCTATAAGACCGTTTATGATTTTATCAAGAATATTTTTTTCAGCTGGACGATCAAGTTTCAAAAAAGTTTCAGCTCTTGCTGAATCAAGCGATGGAAGAACAACATCAGCTTTACTGCAATCGAGCCTAACATCTTCTCGATAAAATAATGATGAGTTTGTCAATATAGCAACTTTGACATCGGGAAATGATTTTTTACATCTTTCTATTAATTCACCAAGTTTCAAATAAAGTGTAGGTTCACCAGAACCAGAAAATGTAAGGAAATCTGGTGTATTGTTCGATTTAAGATAATCTGAGATTTCAGAGAAAATCTCATCGATAGGGTAAAACTCTTTTCTATCTATAAGATAATCCGTAGTTTTTCCGCATTCACAATAGATACAGTTAAAAGAACAAGTTTTAAAAGGAAGAAGATCAACTCCTAAAGAGATGCCTAAACGCCTTGAAGGTACAGGTCCAAAAAGGTATTTATACCCCACTTTTAGAATTCCCCCTTGATAGAATAATTTTAATAGAAAGTAGATTAAATATATACATTTAAACTACAAACATAAATTGAAAATTTAGCAATGAGATTTTTAACCTCTTCATTTTATTAAAGAGCTTATTTTTACGCTTTTCGCTTATTTGTAGGTTGCCTGTAAAAACAAAAAAAGTGAAAAGCCTCTTTTTAGATGAATAATATATGCTTTTTAATCGCGCTTATTAAATAAAACACTATGTTCGATAAAATTATTTAAAATTGATTAGTTTTTAATACTTTGGAGTGTACGCTATATACTTAATAAAAGTAATAAAAAATTTGGTGGTGATCACTTAATCGTTTTTAACAAGGCAATAGCCTCATCCATATATGTTAGTTCATCGCTTATTATTCTTTGCAAAAGGACTTTCGCATCTTCTATTTTATTTTGAGATAGATAATAAAGAGCCATATTATAGTAAACTTCGCCTCGTAGTATTCCGATTCGCATTCCACTTACCTGTTCGAAATAAAAATCTATCTCATTTGTATAGCTACCCTGTCCTGAAAGATTGAGCTTTATATAGTTTAACAAAAGATAAGCATATACTGTTGCTCGTGAAATAATATTTTCATCTATAAATATAATGTTTTGAAAGTAATTTATGCTTTTTTCATAGAGTTTGGAATCATAATATATTTTCCCTAAAGAATAATATGATATATCATAAAAATCTATGATTGGATACTCTTGCAAAAGTTTTTCATAGTAATTTTTACTTTTTTCATATTGAGAAGTGGCATCATAGCAAAAGGCAATATAGTATATTGCATGTGGAATATAGTAAGATTCTGGAAAATTATCGATTATTGCCAGAAATTGATCTATTGCCAAGTCATATTCTCCTTGATTTATGAGACTTTGCCCCTTTAAAAAAAGAGTTTCATCCGGTTTATTTTGAGGATTTGTATTTACAGTGAGATCTACCTTTTTTGGAAAAGCCGTTGTGAAAAGAAAGTATATCGATAAAACTGCACTGGCAACTGTCATAACAATAAGATTAACATTTGATGGATTACTTATTGTTAAATATGTACTGAAACCGGTTAAAAAATAGGATAATAACGAGATAAAAAATTTGAAGTTATCCGGTACTATATATATTGTATCATTTTTCTTATAAATCCTGTAAAATCCCGATGGCATGTTTTCAATGCTGACTGGTGAATCATATGTTTTGCTTTTTATGTTAACTTTACTATCCAGGGAACTTAAAGATATTTTTTTATTGGAAAGTACTATATATAGACTCTTGTACTTTTCATCCTTTTCCACCTTCAGATCTGTTGAAAATGGGAAGTAGTCTTTTTTGATAATTTTAACCTCTATTTTGGAAGATACAATATCGCGAACTATTATGGGACTTTGTCCAACATACTTTTTGTTAAGGTAAATATCAGCTTTGTAGGGGTAAGAATTGATAAAAATAGAGATTGAACTTTGCTGGTTCTGATTTGCCTTTACATCAAAAGAAAAAGGTACAATAAATATTATTATAATTATTGCCAGATAGAAATATAGCTTTTTTTTATTTTTTCCCATTTAGCTCCTCCAAAGTACTTATCGAATAAAAACTCCAGACCAGGGATTTTCAGGTTAATAACAATCTCCCAGAATGTTTTTACCATCTCGTTATTATCCTTAAGGTAAACCACCACATTTTCGTCTATTAGTTTACTATCGGGATAGTTTTTTAAAAGTATGATAAGAACATCGGAGATAAAATGCAGGTAATCATAATCAGATATAGATTTTACCCTATTAGATTTTATGATATCATTTTTTATCACGAGAGTTTTTAGTTTTTCAAAATCAACCCTGAGTATATCTTTGAATCCTGTGTATAAAGGTAAATTACAGTAATTTGCGAAAGCGGAAATCCTATTTTCATCTATAAAAAATGAGCATTTTAGCAATAAAAAAGAGATATCCTCAGAATTTTGAGTGTTTTCTATATAGAAATTTAAATCATTTCTTTTAGTAATCAACAAATCTATCGGTACTAGATTTAGCAGATTGTTTATAACGATGATTTCATCAACTTCATCATAGCTTTTTATATTGTAAAATAATAGCCTTAAAACAACATCAAGCTCTTTAAGTTTTTCACTTTTAGATAGTTTTTTTGAATGGACATCTAAAGCGTTAATGAGAATATTGATTGATGAAAAAGATAAATTTTCTATTTTATTATAGATAATGGTGTGATCAAAGATAGTTTTCTTATCATAAGATTTTCTGGCCTGCTTTATCAAATCATCAAGTGTAATAAGTTTATTTTCAACAAGATACAGAAATAGCTGGTAACTCTTTTCCTTATAGTAAACTTTTATAAGTTGTTCTAGAGGATATTTAGATTTAATTTCATCGCTTTGTAATAGTATTTCTGGAACTAAAGGGATATATCGAACTAACTGTTCATAGGGTAAATTTTTTGAAAGAAGAAAACTTGCAACCTGTTTCTTGTCGAGTTTTAAAAATAATATTTTAGCATATTGATAGGGCATCCCTATCGATTCAAGATAAGATAGGTAGTATGATGTAGCAAAATCAAAGTTTGATAGGCTTGTAAGAGGTAAAATATTAAGTAAATATCCACTGTCAATATTTTTGCACAAATTAAAAAGTTCAATCTCATTGATTTCTGTCTTATTTATAAGTTTATTTAGATAATTGACAGATTCTGAAATAGAGAGATTTGATATTGAAAGATCCCTTAAAAATATCAGTACTTCTTTTTCATTATCATCTTTTATATCTAAAATGTGTAATAAATAGGATAATGTTTTTGTTTTCATGTCTTTGTCAAGATTCTGCAAAGCCTTATTATAAATGTCATCGAGTAAATAGATTTTTGAAGAAAAAATCTTTTCTTTTTCAAATTGATAATTTATACTTAAAGATTTATCAGACATCTTCATAATAGAGTTAAAAATTATTTCATACATATTTTTGTTCAATGATTCATATTGAAGCACAATGTATTTTAATATATATGGAGATGATATAGTAATTCTGGTTGAAGTTGCTATATTTTCAAAGAGTTTGGTGTCTAACAAAAACAGAGAAAATAAGATATTTTCTTTTATTTTGTTATTTCTGGCTAAAATTACCTTTGAAAAAAAGAAGCTCCAGGAAATATCTTTTGTATCTATATATTTGCATATTTGCGGAATAAATCCGGCATTCGACGATAAAGATATGGCTTTTATTGCTGATTCAGTATCGTTAATATACAAATTTTCTACAATACTTTCTTCTATAGTGGATGTTAGCTCTGTTTCATCATCGATAAACTCTATCAAATAATGTGATACAATTGCTTTAATCTCTTCTCTCTCTTCCAGTTTATAAAAGTCGAGTGCAATTTGCTCAAAGTCATCAGGAATAAATGGATTAGAAAAGTTCAATAAAGATTGCATTTCACTTTTTGAAAATTTAAAGCTATTATAAAGAGCAATTTTAAGTATTTTCTCTTTTTCTTCTATTTTAGAATTTATCTGATTTAAAATAACTGGAAGAAGAGTTAAATCCTTTGATATTATCAGGTTGAGATCTTCTTCACTAAATTTCAAAGGATAAAGACTGATAAGAAGAGTAACCGTTTGCTCTCTTATAGGAAGTAAATCAAAAAGATGAACAATATTACTTGAACCAATATATTTTGAATTTTTATATAATATTGGAAACAACTCTTTGAAACCATCTGCACCATAATAACTGTAACGTAAATCAAATAATGTTGACCAATTTATCCCCTTAATCTGGCTACTTTGATCCAGGAAATAATTTACCAGATTGGCAGATTTTGATACAAAAGTGTACTTTGCAAGATCATAATTTTTAGTCTCTATCAAAAACAAAAGATACGGTCTTGCTCTTTTATAATCATTTGAAATAATGATGAAAGGAATAAGTTCCGAAGCCTGTTTCAGCTCATCAGTACTTAGTTTACTCAATTTTAGAATAACAAGGTTTGAGTAAAAATCTTGATCTACCATAGGAAGTACACTTTCCAGAATCACATTATCAAATTTTAATATTTTATAGGGATAAATTCCATCTAAAATAATTGAAAGACATTTTTTTTGATCAAAGTTTTCAATTATGCTCGATATCCAGTATTTTTTAAGATCATTATCAGCTTTACTGAAATACAATAACAAAGGCTCTGGATTTTTATCAAGTTTATACTGCTGGATTAATATAGGTAGAGTATTTTCAAGGGGTAACATACCCAGAGCAAGAAGAGCAGCTTCTTTTACCATGGGGTCAGGATAAACTGTAAGTTTGATTATATATGGGGTAATATCAAGACTCATATTGCTATAAGCACCTTTTGCAAAAGAGTACTGAATATCTCTGTTTTCATGATAGTATTCAGCAACTGGCAAAAGCTTTGAAAAAGTATAAGAATTTCCTAACTTCGAGATTGTATCTATTATAGTTGTATTAAGCTTTATCACAAGGTTAAAATCTAGATTAGTAGATTTTGTACCACCCGATTTTATTACCGTGGCAGCCAGATACAAAAGTGTATCAACGCAATCAAAGCATTCTTTATCCTTTAAAAGTTCAATGACAACTATTTTATTGTTAATCTCTATCTCTTTTTCAAGTAAAGACAGATAAAAAATAGATCTTACTTTTTCAAAATCTAAAATGAAGGAAGTGATATCCTGAATTTTTTTTTCATCTTTAACTTTTATGAGAAAAGATTGAAACATTTTATATAAGATTTGACTGGTTTTTTTATCTTCGTTTATGTTTTTATAGGTATTTGAAAAGGATTTAAGGTAATCGTAATTGTTTGTCTCATAAATAATATAATAAGATGCTAAAAGAAAATTTGGGTTTGTCCATATACTATTGTCCAGAACAAATATAAATGGATTAAGGCCAGGGTTTTGTTCTATTATTTTGATCATAGTAGATGAAATCTTTCTTAAAATCATATCCGAGTCAAAGTTTGCAGAAGACTTTATAAGACCACTGGCAACAGATCTCTTGGGGTTTTGATATATTACATCTAGCATATATAAAAATAAGGTTTCGTTATTTTCAAATCTTAAAATCTGATTTATAGAGTTATCTAAATCCAGAAAATAACAAACTTTAAAGATTGTCTTTCTGAGATTAAGATTAGTTTCATTATTCTCGATTATAAATGGTTGAACTTTAGAAAATAAACCATCAATTCGATTTTTAAGATCTTCTAAGTCTGTTTTACTTAATATATCTGGTCTGGATGTAATTTCCTGTAAAACTGGTTTCAAAAAGTTTAAAGATCTGTAAACAAGATTTTTATCCAGAGATAATATTAATAGTTCAATAATAAAATTGTAATATTGTGGATTTTTTGTATATTCTTCAAACGATACAGGCTTTTGCGTGATCTTAAAAATTGGTTCTTTTAGTAAATTTTCTTTTCCATTATCGACTAGAATCTGAAGGGTGAATTTTAAAAGTTCAACATCTTTTTCCTGCGGGATATATAATTGAACTTCAGGATAGATAGATTCACAAAAATTAATCTTTAATGATTTTAATGCTTCAAGACGAACTTTTTTTGATAGTTCCTGCTGTTCATTGTTAAAATAGAATAAAAAATTAGCTTTTATCTTTGTAAATCTATCCTCGTTTAGATCTGAGAATGCCTGTAAAAAATTATAAGCAAGATCTAAAGGTAATTCTTTTTGAGAGTAAGAGAGAAGTTGTTCGTAGATTCTATCTTTATTCCACTGTATAGTTTCATTTGAGTAAACATTGCAAAGAACTTCAAACTGCTGAGGAAGGTTAACATTAAGAAGGTACCTTACAACTTCAACTTTAAGTAGATCTGAAGCTTTATTATAAAAAGAATTGAATTGCTTAATATAATATTGTGGTTCTACAGAAGAAAAGTAAAAATATATGGATTGCAAAACAACGAAAGAGGAAGAAATCCCTAATGTTCTGTTAAGCTGTTCACCGATCTTTTTTTTATCATTCTTACCAAGCTTATCTTTTTTTTCTGCAAGAAGTCTTATAAACCAGGCATTTAGATCGTTACTGCTGGTGCTTAATATAATTTCAAACTCTTGCATTATAAGAGAAGGTTTTTCTTCAATAAGAATACTTATTATCCACTTTGTGCTTTCTTCGGATCTACTCTCTTTCAATTTTGCAATAAGAAGGGAATCAGGTATTATATCTATAAAATTTTCAAAATTACTGAGTATTAGTTGCTGGATCTTTACCAGATCTGTATTGTTAAAAAAATAATATGCAATGACCTTATCCTTTTTAAAAAACTCAAGAAGATATTTTTTAGCCTCAAGATAGCTTTTGGAATTTTCGAAGGAATATAAAAAATTGTATATATTTTTTGCAAATTCAAGTTCAGTATTATCAATATTTTGAATTTTAATAAAATTCCTTTCAAGATATGAAGCTTTCCCAGAAAAAGCACTTATAATAAGAAGGATCTGTTCTCTTTTTATTATAATTTCGCTATCAAGATTTCCTCGAGTTAAACTATATATTTTTTCTTCCCAGATCGTAAAAAAATACTCAACTTTTTTGGTTCTATGAATGTAATAAACAAGTTTTGATTCAAAGGGATAATTTTCAATAGCTTCCTTCAAAAAGCCTTGCTTTTTGCTTTCATCAAGTTTTTCAAAATTTGACAGGCTAATAAGATAATCCTGTGAATGAATAAAAGTTGCGAAAAAAGATAGAAAAGTAAGTAAAAATAATATTAGTATAAAAATATTATAATTTATTCTCTTCATATTTTCCCATTCCTTAAATTTTGGCATGGCATAATCTATAAAAAGAATCTGTTGATGATCTATTGAAATCTCACTATAGCATAAATCTATAAAAAATTGCAAACAGTCCCAGCAATAAAATTGGTATGTTCATTTTTAAATCTTTAAATCAAATATAAATTATTCTTCATAAAATTCAAATTTTTAAATGCAGTTATTAAGGTTTAAAAACAGAAAGATAAAATAAAAATTTTTCTGAATTTTGAAATTAATTTAAATGGTTATGAGGTCATAAATTAAAACTCAAAAAAATTAATTAAAATAATTTTTTTTGATAAAATCATCATTTTTATTGCATTTTTTTTAAAGATTTCTACTTTATATAAGATAGTAGATAAAAGAACAATATATAAATAGCTTGCAAAATTTAAAAAAACAAGATTATTTATTATATATTTGCGCTCTTTGTTGTTTATAACAGTCTAAAGTTGAAAGTCGGGGAATAATATTTTTATATAAGAGTCTGAAATCGAAAATAATAAGTTAAAATCGAAAATCTAAAGTAAAGGAAAATTTTTATAATCTCTTCCTTAGTTTGTTTTACCGAGCCACACTAAGAAAAATAGCATAAAAACAAAGGGAAAGCAAAATATACTGAATTTTTTTCTCATATTTGCTCACGCTGAGATGCTAAGAGCCTATTTTTTATCTATCTGCAAAAATTTTAAATAATTATGATGAAATTCATTTCTAAAATAAAAATTTTATTTATTCAGGAGGCTGAATGGATCCTTTACATTTTATTGATGAAGGGATTTCTAAGTTAAAGGAAACTGGCTTATACAATACTATCAGAACAATATCCAGTTCATTGTCATCAAATGTTGTAGTTAATGGAAAAAAAGTCATAGATATGTGTTCCAATAACTATCTTGGACTGGCTAATAATCCAGTACTTAAAGAAGTTGCAAAAAAGATGATTGACGAGTATGGTGTTGGCCCTGCAGCTGTTAGATCTATAGCAGGAACCACAGATAAACACCTTGAACTTGAAAAAAAACTTGCTGCATTCAAACATGTTGAAAGTTCAATTCATCTTCAAAGTGGTTATTGCGCAAATTTGGGAGTCATCTCAAGTCTTGTAGGTGAAGAAGCTCTTATTTTTTCAGATGAGCTAAATCATGCTTCGATTATCGATGGTTGCAGACTTTCAAAGGCAAAAATTGTCAGATACAAACATACCGATATCGAAGATCTTGAAAATCAGTTAAAACTATACAAAGCTGCCACTTGCAGAAAACTTGTTATAACAGATGGTGTGTTCTCTATGGATGGTGATATTGCACCTTTAGATAAGATAACCGAAGTCGCAAAGAGATATGATGCAATAGTGTATGTTGATGATGCCCACGGAGAAGGTGTTTTAGGGAGAAATGGAGCCGGTATTGTAGATCACTTTAAATTACATAATATAGTCGATGTCGAAGTTGGGACTCTTTCAAAGGCTTTTGGTATAGTTGGTGGGTTTGCAGCAGGGAGTGGAAGACTTGTTGACTACTTAAAACAGAAGGTAAGACCTTTTCTTTTCTCTTCAGCTGCTACTCTCGCAGATGTAGGTGCTGCCATTGCTGCTGTTGATCTTTTGCAATCAAGCTCAGAGCCTGTTAAGAATCTCTGGGATAACGCAAGATATTTTCAAAATAAGATGAAGGAAAGTGGTTTCGATATAGGTAAAACACAAACTCCGATAACACCCATAATGCTTGGTGATGTGAAGCTTGCAAGAGAGTTCTCTTCGAAACTCTTTGAGAATGGAATTTTTGCTCAAGCGATAGGATATCCTACTGTTCCTATGGGTAAAGCAAGGATTAGAGTCATGATCCATGCTATACATACAAAAGATGATCTAGATTATGCTTATAACGCATTTTGTAAAATCGGTAAGGAACTTAAAGTCATATAATAATTATTTTTATTTTTGGATTGATATATTTTAGTGCCTTTTATTTAAGGGGGATAAATGAAAACTCAACGAGCTATTGTCAAAGAAAAGCCAGGTGCAGGTGTTACTCTAAAAGAGGTTCCTATTCCTGAAAAATTAGGATCAAAAGAGATACTTGTAAAGGTAAAAGCTGCCTCGATATGTGGAACTGACATTCATATTTACGATTGGAATGATTGGGCAGTTAAAAATATAAAACCGCCAAGAGTTATTGGGCATGAATTTGCAGCAGAAGTAGTTGAGGTGGGTAAAGAAGTTACAAGCATTAAAGTTGGAGATTATGTATCTGCTGAGACTCATATTGCTTGTGGAACATGTTATATGTGCAAAACTGGTAATAAACATATATGCCAGAATATGAAAATAATTGGTGTGCAAACAGATGGAGCGTTTACAAACTACCTTGTTATTCCAGAAGAAAATGCATGGCTTAATCCACCTGATTTGCCTATAGAAATAGCTGCAATACAGGAACCGCTTGGAAATGCAGTATATACAGTTTTATCAGGTGATGTTGCTGCTAAAGATATGTTAATAACAGGTGCAGGTCCTATCGGTTTAATGGCTATAGCAGTTGCCAAAGCGTGTGGTGCTGGAAAGATAATCGTAACTGAAGTTGCTGAAAAAAGGAAAAAATTAGCAAAAGAGATGGGCGCTGATTTTGTTATAGACCCTACAAAAGAGAATGTTTTATCTATGATAAATGATCTTACGCATGGCCTTGGTGTTGATGTTGGACTTGAAATGTCAGGAAAAGAATCTGCACTTGAAACATTATTAAAGTCCATGAAAAAAAGAGGTAGAGTTTCTTTACTTGGTATATTTGACTCAAATCCTAATGTTAATCTAAACGATGATATTATTTTTAAAGGTCTTGATATTCATGGTATTACTGGTAGGTTGATGTTTCAAACCTGGTATCAGATCAAATCTTTACTTGAAAATAAAAGAATAGATCTTACAAAGATAGTTACTCACAAAATGCCACTTGAAAAATTTGAAGATGGTATTGCTCTTCTTAAAAAAGGAGAAGCTGTTAAAGTTGTGCTTTATCCAGATCAGAAAATATAGTGAGCTAAAATATCTATTGTATCTTTGATTGTTTTTTATTCTTTTTTTATTATGTATTTATATCTTTAGTTATATTAGGAAATAGAGGACAATGAGATACTAATTTTTTAAGTCCATTTTTTCTATAAGAATTCTCTATCTTGAAAATTAAAGTTTTCATTAACTTTTATTTATGAAATAATTATATATCAATGTTGATTACACTTTCAGGTAAAAAAAGTCGCTTAAATATATGAAATATTATTCAATGGCTATAAAATATATTACAATACTTTAACTTTTTTCTATGGCACAATTTTGTTGACTAATTTATTTCATATGTTAATAATTCTTACTGTATGAAACATGATAAATAAAATTAAAGGAGTATCCCATCGACAGAAAAAGACCTGTTAAAAAGCAATATGATATTAGAAAAAATGAAGAGATTATGGCTTCTGAAGTTCGAGTTATCGGAGAAGATGGAGAACAACTTGGTGTTTTACCTTTAAAGAAAGCCATTGAACTTGCTTTCGAAAAAGGACTTGATCTTGTTGAAATATCGCCAAATGCAGAACCTCCAGTTTGCAGGATTATTGACTTTGGCAAATTTAGATTTGAGCGAGAAAGAAAAGCAAAAGAAGCTAAAAAAAATCAGAAACAAGTTGAGATTAAAGAGATAAGGTTTACAGCCACAATTGAAGAACATGATATAGAAGTCAAACTAAAAAAAGCAAGAGAATTTCTTGAAGATGGAGATAAAGTTTTATTTAAACTTAGATTTCGTGGCCGGGAGATTGTTCATTCCGATGTAGGGGTTCAACTTTTTGAAAAAATTATTCAAGATCTTGATGATGTTGGTATAGTTGAAAAAAGACCCTTTATTGAAGGTAAATTTCTTACAATGATGATGATCAGTAAGAAAAAATAGGATTATTTAATGTATTCATTTTTTAATAATAATGGAGTTCAATATGCCAAAACTTAAAACAAAAGCAGCTATCAAAAAACGCTATAAAATAACTGCAACAGGTAAATTTATGCGAAAGCACGCATTCAAAAATCATATTCTTACAAAAAAATCGGGAAATAGAATAAGAAGACTTCGAAAACTCACTGTGGTTTCTCCATCAGAGGAAAAACGAATCTTCAGAGCATTCCCATATAGTTAATAAGGAGCAAAATAATGGCTAGAGTTAGATATGCAGTAGCCGCTCGAAAGGCTAGGAAAAAATTACTTTCAAAATCAAAAGGATATTGGGGAAAAAGGAAAAATTTATATAGAATAGCTAAGACCCAGATGTTAAAGAGTCTATATTATTCTTACCGGGATAGAAAGAAAAAAAAGACAGATTATCGTTCTTTATGGAATGTAAGAATAAATGCAGCAGTTAGACCATATGGTTTAACATATTCCTCTTTTATCCATAAGTTGAATGAAAATAAAATAGCATTGAATAGAAAGATTCTCTCAAATATTGCATTACAGGATCCTGAAACATTTGAGAAAATTGTTCAAACCGTTAAATAATTAGCTCAATTATTTTTTTATTGAAGAGAACTTAGAATTTAAATCTCTTATTTTTATTAAATGTTTAAAATATAAGCCAGCATAGCTGGCTTTTTTTTATCCTTGATTTATTATAAAAACGAGTATAAGTAAAAGTTTTTTTTACACAATTAATTGACTTGATATTACACAATTTCTTTTATCAAAATGAGGGTGCAGAGCTAATCCTTTAATCAAGGAAAAAGGAAGAATAAGTTATGCCATAGTTATTTAACCCGGGTTAATGTTAAAATCTTTAAAGACAGATATGGAAAGAAGAAAAAGATAAGTAAGAATTATCCAGAAGATCGAGTATGTACAAAAATAAATTTGATAATATCGAAAATATTCGTAGAATTTTTTTATTTTTATCCTAAAATATATAAGCTTACGATAATATGGGTTAAATTTTCGATTTTGAGGAATTAATGAAAAAGGAAAAAGTTGAACTTTTGAATAGTAAAGTTGAACAATTAATTTCAGTTGTTCAATCTCAAAAAAAGAAGATTGTAGAACTTGAAAAAGAATTGCAAACTAAAAAACAGGATCTTTCCCATCTGATTGAAGAGACAAAGATACTTATTGATAAAGTTCAACAATTTAATAAGGTATTTGAAGAATATCCACTTTTTAATAATGATAGTTTGATTACAAGCGATAATAAAAATGATGAATGGAATAAAGATAAATGGGTAGAGTAGGATTTTCAATATTTGGTCGAGATTTTCAATTTATCTCTGAAAAAGATGATCAGCAAACTTTATCTGATCTTGTGTCGGAATTTCAAAGTAAAATAGAACAATTACAGGAAGAAACTTTAGAAAAAGATACAATAAAATTGCTTGTTTTTTTCTGTATTAACCTACTTAATGAAAATAGCAAACTTAAAAGGGAACTTTTAAAAGTTGATGATGTTGATATAGAAAAAGAGATAGAAGATATAATATTAAAGATAGATAATCTTCTTGAGAAGTAAATTTATTTTTAGAAAAAATTGCCAGTTAGAAGTAATAAAGAAATAAAGAAATGGGGTAAGGCGATGGTTGAAAAAATAAGGTCCTCATTGCTATCATCTTATGATAGCTGCATTGATAAGATCTCTAAAGAGTTAAATGAGGTCGAAAAGTTTAAATCAAGAATAAAAGAAAATATAGTACAATACAATCCAGCAGATTATGCTAGTAGATCCGGATCTTCGATATCAATATTTTTTGATCATACTTATCTTAAACCAGATTGTACTTATGAAATTGTCGATAAGCTTTCTAGTGAATGTATAGAATATAATTGCAAGACTATATGCATACCACCAACTTTTGTTGGATATGCAAAAACAAGGATTAGAGATTTGCAAGTTGCTACAGTCATAGGTTTTCCGCTTGGTTATACTTTTGATAAAACGAAACAACAGGAAACATCACTTGCATTATCCTTTGGAGCTGATGAGATAGATATGGTTCAAAATGTTTCGATGTTGAAAAACGAGCAATATACTTATGTTTATCAAGAAATTGCTGCCATAAAAGGAGTATGTAAAGATAAGATTCTAAAAGTAATACTTGAAACATCATTTTTGACATTAGAGGAAAAGATTATTTCATGTATAATAGCTTATTGTGCAGGAGCTGATTTTGTTAAAACTTCCACTGGATTTTCTGATAAAGGTGCAACTTTAGAAGATATTATTTTAATGAAGATGATTTTCAGGGATAGATCTGTAAAAGCTTCAGGTGGAATAAAAACATTGGATTTCGTAAAAGAACTTATATCTCATGGTGTCGATAGGATAGGCTGCTCCTCTTCCATAGGCATAATCAAAGAATATGAATCTAAATAAGACAAAGTATAATTTTCCTTTTGTAACGATGTCGTTAGTTAGTAATTTTATAATAATCATAATTGAAAAAGATCTGGTCAATTAGGATTTATCTTTCTACAAATTTTTAATACTGATAATAACTATACAATTGTTATAATATTGATTTATTTTTCTTGACTTCAGTCTTTTAAATATAGTATATTTTAGTCAAAACTTTTAGGTAGTACTTGTTTTACTTTATCTGTTTTCAAATTTTCTATCTTTAAAATATCATTTTTGGAGGTAGTTATGGCGATTACAACTAAAGTAAGTAAAGATGTCAGGCAGTTTATTTCAAATATTAATGCAACAAGGTATATTAGTGAACTTGGGAACGCAATTTCCTCATTTTTAATTTCAAATGTTGCATTTTCAGCTTTTATCAATTCAACTTCTTTAAGAAAAATAGTTTTGAATCGAATACGAAAAGTTTTATCTAAGGATCTTTTGGAAGATCCAAATTTTCCTCCTAAAGTTCAGCAGGATAAGCTCGATATGTTTATCGTTTTTGCAGAAACGATAAATAAGGCATTTGAGAACATACGAAATAGCAAAGAGTTGAAAAAAACTTTTATGCATGATGTCGGTCCTTATCTTGTTAAAAGCATTTCCAGAAGATCTGAGATTGTCAATAATTACAAAAAGGAATATGGTTATCTTCCACCAAATTTTATAACTATTAGCCCGGGAAAATTTTGCAACTTAAAATGCACAGGATGCTACGCAAATAGTAGTGCAAATGTCAATGATAAGTTGCCCTTTGATGTAGTTGATAGGATAATTAAGGAAAAAAAAGAAATATGGGGTTCATGGTTCACTGTAGTTTCAGGTGGAGAACCTTTACTCTGGAAAGATAATGATAAAACAATTTTTGATATTGCGAAGAAACATAACGATAACTTATTTCTTATGTATACAAATGGAACTCTTATAGATGAGGAGATGGCTAAAAGGTTTGTTGATGTTGGGAATATAACATGTGCAATTTCAGTTGAAGGCTATGAAAAAGATACAGACCAGAGAAGGGGGAAAGGTGTTCATAAACAAATTCTTAAGGCAATGGAAAACCTATCCAAATACCATATACCTTTTGGTATCTCGCTCACTGCTACAAGACTAAATGCCTCATTTGTTCCCAGTCAGGAAATTCTTGACTATTATTGGGATAAAGGAGCCATTTATGCATGGCTATTCCAGCTTATGCCTATAGGAAGAGGTTCGTTTGATCTTATAGTTACGCCAGAGCAAAGATTTGATATGTTTAAAAGAACCAGGGAACTTGTTAGAAAGGGGTATTTTATAGTTGATTTTTGGAACTCTGGAATTGTCACAAATGGCTGTATTTCAGCTGGAAGACCTTCATCTGGTTATTTTTATATTGATTGGAATGGAAATGTTACGCCATGTGTTTTCAATCCATATTCATTTGCAAATATTATTGATATCTACAATAAAAATGGAAACTTAAATGATCTTTTAAATAATCCTTTTGTTCAACAAATTCGTGAATGGCAAAAAAACTATGGCTGGCAACAACCAAAAGAAAAGATTCAAAACTGGACCTTACCCTGCATTGTTAGAGATCACTACGAAGATTTTAAGAAAATTCTTGATACAAATAGAGTTATTCCAATAGATGAAGATGCAAAAAATTCAATGAACAATAAAGAATATTATAATAATATGATATCATATGATTCTCAACTGAAAAAATATTTTGATCCTTTGTGGGAAAAGGAATATAAAGAATAATAAATTAAAATAAATTTTTTGATTGATCTTTTAGGAAAATTGAAAGAAATAAAAAATAAAAAATCCCGGAGAATTCCGGGATTTTTCTATATAAATATAAGCCACCTAATCTTTTTTAAAGGATCCATTCGGAAATATTTTGTTAAAAACATCATCAACAATTTCAACAAAGTGAAATTCTATTCCATCTTTCAAATAGGATGGTATTTCTTCAAAATCAACCCTATTTCCTTCAGGTAAAATTATTTCCTTTATTCCGGCTCTTCTTGCTGCTACTATTTTCT
>JAAYUW010000058.1 GCA_012517545.1 Exilispira sp. | reverse complement strand
TACAGATAAAAAATAGGCTTCAGACGCACATTTTCTGTTTATCTTTTTTGACTTAAGTTATTTTAATATGTTTGTGACAGCTTTAACTATACTGTTGACTTGTTCGTTTATCTAGAATTCATGAGTACTTATGAATCATTTTTAGAACTTTAGAAAACTAAAGAAGGTATATGATATTTTTCTTATTTTTATTTTATATAACAGAGGTTTTAACTATAAAAGGAGCAAATTATGAACCAGAGCAAATACGAACTAAGAAGTTTTGAAGAGAATCTTAAAGCTCTTGAACAGATTGTTAGCGAGATGGAAAAGCCCGATATTGAACTGGACAAAGCGATAGAACTTTACAAAGAGGGACTCAATCTATCAATTTATCTAAATAATTTTATTAATAATTACGAAGGGAAAATCCGCATTCTTGAGAAAAATTTTGAAGATGGAAAATTTACAGAATTCGACTATTCACAAGATCAGATTAAAAATTCAGAACCTGTAGATTATACAACTGAAAAAAGAGAAGATAGCACTTTAATATCAAATATAAATTCGCAAAATACCCAAAAAAATGAAACTATTGATGAAGAAAAAAAAATAAAAAGAAATAGGGTAAGAAAAGAAAAAAAAATAGATTCTTCCGACAATTTGTTGAAATCTGAATTTGAAAACACAAATAATGATGAAGATAAAGATGATGGTTTACCTTTTTAAAATATTTAAAGAAAAAAATAATTAGTAAAATTTATATTAAATTCTAAAGTCAGGGAATAACTTGACTTTAATGCAGTTGAAAGTAATACAGTCTAAAATCTAAAGTCCTGGAATGAATATAAATACAAGAGAAAGTAGAGAAAAATATAAAACCTTAAAAAAATTTTGATGAAATTTTTATTAAACACTTTAAAGAATATGTATATTATATTTAAAGATTATTCTATTGATTTAAATGAGAAAAACTAAAGACTTAAAGAATTAACTGAATAATTTAAGGCAAACGTAAAGCAATATAAAAGCAATAATTATGATGAAGCAAACACAAGAGTTGACTTTATAGATAAGTTTTTTCTTTAACTGATTGGGGTGTTAATAATAATCAAGGATTTTCTTAACAAGAAAGGGATGTTGTGAGGGAAGATAAAATACTATAGAAGGTAAACAAAAAGTGCCTGATTATTCTTTTAGGATTAGCGGGGTTAGAAAATTCTTTGTTAAAGCTCAAAAACAGTTTCATAACGTAAAAATTGAAAATGATAAAAAGATGTTCAAGTAGAAGATTGATATTATTGATAAACAAATTGATGAACTTGTTTATAAGCTTTATGGACAGACAGAGGAAGAATTAAGATAATAGAAGAACAAAAATAATCTTTATGGATATAATAGATAAAATAATAAACTTCATTTCCTGAAATAATTTATGTTCTTAAGGGAGCTTATAAGATATAATAGACAAAACAATAAACTTTATTATAAAAAATGCCGACTAAACGGATTAAGTTATAAAATAAACATTTTAATAGAAAAAATTTTATTGTTTATTTTATATTTCAAACGAGGGAAATATTTCTTCGATAAGTTTAATTCATTAAATTTTTCACCAATCTGCAATTTTTTTTACCGATGATCTTTAGATATATAAACTGCAAAAATAAAGAAAAAATCAGATAATCTGTTTATAAAAGGAATAACAAGGCTATTTTCATCAAGGGAAGATCTCATGGCAACTATTTGCCTTTCAGCTCTTCTGCAAATGGTTCTTGCAAAATGTGAGCTTGCCTCAATAATATTTGCTCAAGGTATTACAAATCCATCTATCTTACCAGTTTTATTTTCCAGATCGTATATTAACTCTTCAATGAAAATTATATCTTCCTCTTTGATTCTGTCTTTTAGTAAAGTTGAGACCATTTTTTTAGGCGTTGCAAGTTCAGCCATTAAAACGATCAATCTCTGTTGAATTTTATCTAATACATCTACAGCTGAACCTTTGTCCTGAATTATGATATTATTTTCTTTACAAAGGCTTTTAAGTACCCCTGAAAAAGAAAAAAGTTCATCAACTGTTCCATAACCAGAGGGTTGCAAATCTGATTTTTCAACTGAAGAACCGTCAATAAGAGTAGTCCATCCATCATCACCTTTTTTTGAGACTATTGACATATTTCTTCCTCTCTAAAAATTTTTGCTCCAAGCTTGTTCAGTCTTTCATCTATCTTTTCATAGCCTCTGTCTATCTGTTTTATATTCTGGATGATGGATTCACCATCGGCAAGTAGTGTGGCAATAAGCAAAGACATCCCGGCACGTATGTCTGGTGAAGTAACTTTCCCTGGAATCATCTTCGTTGGACCACTTACAACTACTCTGTGTGGGTCACATAAAACAAGGCTTGCACCAAGAGAGACCAGTTTATCAGTAAAAAAAAGCCTGCTATCAAACATCTTTTCGAATATAAGCATGGTTCCTTTCACCTGAGTTGCCATCACCACTGTTATAGAGGTAAGGTCAGATGGAAACCCGGGCCATATCATATCGGAAATGATCGGGATACTCTCGCCAATATCCGCAGATGCTGTTAATTCCTGTTTTTCTGGTACCACTATTTCATTTCCATTAAAAAAGAAATCTACACCTAACTTATTATAGTACATCTTAATTATATGATAATGTTCTGGCTGAATATCTGGTATTGTTATATGAGATCTTGTGATAGCTGCAAGTCCTATTATAGAACCAACTTCTATATGATCCGATATTATTTTCCATTTTCCACCTTTAAGAGAGTTCACTCCTGTGATCACAAGTTTATTTGTGCCAATACCATCTATTTTAGCTCCAATGCTATTTAAAAAATTGCAAAGATCCTGAACATGTGGTTCACAAGCTGCATTATAAATCGTCGAAATGCCTTCTGCACAGACAGATGCGATTATCGCATTTTCGGTACCAGTAACTGAAGCTTCATCAAGGTAAATATAGTCTCCTTTTAGTTTCTTTGCTTCAACTTCAAAGTTTGAGTTTATTTTTATGGTAGCACCGAGTTTTTGGAAAGCCTGAAAGTGTGTATCTATCCTTCTTCTTCCAATATTATCACCACCAGGTCTTGGTAAAATAGCTTTCCCGGTTCTTAAAAGCATGGCTGGTGCAAATAAAATAGCTGTTCGAACAAGACCACCCACGGAAGGATCTATGCACGAGGATGTTAACTTTTTTGCATGTATAATATATTCATGATCTACCGGGTGCTTTATATCAGCTCCAAGAGCTTGTGCTATCGAAATCATGACTTTAACATCTTCTATTTCGGGTACATTTGTAAGGTGAATTTCTTCTGATGAGAGTAATGATGCTGCAATTATAGGTAATGCTGCATTTTTGCTTCCATTAGGTATAAAAGTTCCTGAAAGTTTTGTAGGTCCAACAATTCTAAAATACGACATATCAACCTCTTGTATGTTTTTTGTAATTAGTATGATTTATTAAGGTGCTTCTAGTTAAAGAGTACTTTTCTTATTTAAATGACTCAAGTTTTGCAAATCAATGTATATGCCTTCGTCCATCTGGCAAGTGCATGGATACTTAAAAAAAAAGAGATGCATAAAATTTTATAACAAGAATAAAGATATATAGTCATATATTTTTATTGGTATTTACATCTTTTTTTATGCGATCAGGTTATAAAAAGAAGCGAAAAGTTAGAATGGCTATTCGCAATTTTTTTTGTATTGCGAAGCCTTAAAAGCTAACCAGGAGCGAGAATAACTATTTGCTGGATAAACTTTTATTATTGCATTACTTTATTTATGCTAATAATATCAAAATATACATTAGTTATATCTTTATTTTAAAATAGTATAGATTTGATATAGATTTTTAAAGTGAAGTAAATGAACTATTTTTTTTATTCCAGTTACTATAGGTTTACAGTTAAAAGTAGAAAAACTTACTAATTTTATATCGAGTTCACTATAGCATATTTAATTTATTAATCTATAGCTAGAAAATATTTTTAAAACTGAAAGTTACTGAAGAATCCAGGCAGATTAGTTTATAAGAGAATTTTTCAAAGATAATATATAAATTTTGGGCTAAAGGTAAATGTAC
>JAAYUW010000057.1 GCA_012517545.1 Exilispira sp. | reverse complement strand
TGGCAGAGCTGTCAACTCCTGTCAGGTTTTCGCAGCAACTGTTGATAACGCACGAATACTGACGGTTAATGGACTGGGAAACTCAGGTAATCCTCATCCTATAGAATTAGCTTTCGTTGAGGCTCAAGCTGTTCAGTGTGGTTTTTGCACACCAGGTATGATTATTGCAACATATGAACTTTTGAGCAAAAATCCTTCACCTTCAGAAGAAGATATTAAAGTGGCTCTGAGTGGAAATCTTTGTAGATGCACTGGCTATGTTAAGATAATCGATGCAGTCAAGCTTGCTGTCAGGAAGCTTAAAAATAAATAAGATTAAAAGATAAAGACTAAAAGTGAGAATTTTTTTCGGAAAGAATTGACTTTTATAGGAGTTATATATGAATCCTGCTGAAAATAATGAAAAAATGAAATTTAAATATATAGAAAATTCCGTTGAAAAAATCGATGCTCTGGCTTTAGCTTGTGGTGATGAACTTTTTACTGATGATTTTCAATTTGATACACTGCATGGTTATTTCGTTCGAAGTCCTTATCCACATGCTAAGGTTTTAGAGATTGAAAATATTACTGAGATTGAAAATATTGATGGGGTAAAGAAAGTTTTCTGGTATAAAAATACACCTCAAACTTTATATACTTCTGCCGGTCAGGGTTATCCTGAACCTTCTCCATACGATTGTCGAATGTTCTCAAATATTGTAAGATTTGTTGGGGAACCAGTTGCTCTTGTTATTGCCAGAACGAGAGATCTTGCAAAATTGGCTGCAAGTAAGACAATTGTTAAATACGATATTCTTGAACCTTTGCTTGATTTTGTTGATGCTGAAGGATCAAAGATAATAGTACACGATAAAGATGGGTCCTTTGCAAAAATTCCTGTTCCATATGAGCCTTCAAAGAATCTGGCTGCACTTGTTGAAATTGAGGTTGGAAATTACCAGAAAAGTTACGATGGATCATCAAAAAAGATGCAGAGGATTTATTGTAATCATATCGCCCATCACTGTGCTTTAGAGCCACATGCGAGTATCAGCTATTTTGACCAGAGGGGAAGATTGACGATAATTTCAACGACACAGGTACCATTTCATGCTAGAAGGATAGTTTCCTATGTCACTGGAATACCTGCAAGTAAAATTAGAGTCATTAAACCACGGCTTGGAGGTGGATTTGGATCTAAACAGGAGATTATCCTGGAACCTTATGCTGCATATGCTTCATGGATTCTGAAACAACCTGTAAAGATAAGATTGGATAGAGAAGAGGTCTTCATAGGGACAAGGACACGTCATGAATACCAGTTGATCATGGAAGCTGGATATCAAGGTGATGGGACAATAAATTCTCTTTCGATGACTGCAATTGAAAATGCAGGAGCATATGGACCTCATGCTCTGACTGTTTTAACAAATGTTGGCTCAAAGACTCTACCTATACTAAATAAAATAAATAATATTAAATTTATCGGAAAATCATTATATTCTAATTTACCTGTTGGTGGTGCATACAGAGGTTATGGTGCAACTCAAGGTCAATTTGCACTAAATTGTTTCTTAGATGAACTTGTTGAAGAACTAAACATTGACCCTGTGGATTATTTTTTAAAATGGGGAATAGATAAAGATGAGACTTCACCAATATTTAAAGCTTTAGGTGAAGGTACAGAGGGTGTAGAACAGGTTGTTAGCGCAAATAACCTTAAAATATGCATACAAAAGGGAGCAGAACTTTTTGATTGGAAGAATAAACGTGAAGAATACAGAACAGAAAGAGGTAAGAACCAGAGATTTAAAAGAGGTGTTGGATTTTCAGCTTTAATGCAAGGATCTGCAATACCGATGGTGGATATGGCTTCATGTTACATAAAAATGCAGGATGATGGTTCAGTTAGTTTATTAACTGGAGCTACAGATTTAGGCACTGGAGCAGATACAATTTTTGCACAGATTATAGCTGAAACTCTTGATTTACCCATCTCTAAGATACATGTTATAGCTGCAGACACAGATGTTACACCTTTTGATACTGGCGCTTATGCTTCATCAACTACTTATTTAAGTGGAAATACCGTTCTATCAGCTGCAAAAAAAATCAAAGAACAGCTTATTGAAACTGCATCAGAAATTTTGAAAATAGATAAAAAGAAACTTCAATTAAAAGATCAATTTGTATGTTCATCAGATGACAGTGATAAGGTCGCATATTCAGATATAGTTCGTTTTGCAATGTATCAGCACAATCAATACCAGATACAGGCAGTTTCTTCTGAATTTTGCAAATTATCACCTCCTCCTTTCGCTGCCCATTTTGGTGAGATAGAACTGGATACTTATACTGGCAAAATCAGGGTAATTAGATATCTTGCTGCCGTAGATTGTGGAACTCCTATAAATCCTGCTCTTGTTGAAGGACAATGTGAAGGAGCTATCGTAAATGGGATATCCTATGCTTTGACTGAAAAGTACTTTTTACATGAAGGAAGAATGCTAAATAATAGTTTTAATAGGTACAAAATATTTACAGCCAATGATATTCCTGATATAAAGATAATACTCTGCCCTTCATATGAAAAAACAGGTCCATATGGAGCAAAGTCGGTATCAGAAATAAACATAAATGGACCCATACCAACAATAGCAAATGCTTTTGCTTATGCAACAGGTATAAGGCTTTTTACATCACCATTTTTGTCTGAAAATATCTTATCCTTACTTGAGGCAAATCAGTAAAAGCAGTAATTGTGAAAATTAGCAGATAACTAGAAATAATTATTTAGTATCTACTGACTTTGTATTATCCAATAAAAAAACGATATCTAATAAACCTAATTATACATATATTAAAGAGTGAAAGTATCAATTTGTTAAATTTGTATCAATCTTGATTATTAATGAAAGTTTATGTTTTGAGAGAATATTTAAGAAGAGAAACAAATGATCTGGTTTACTAATCTCTGGATGCTTGATAAAAAAAGCCACTCTAAGGCTAAGAAATCTTTTTCTATTAATTATGCAGATGGTAAATTTGCAAATTTTTTAGACATTCCTTTCTTGCGGATTGAAGATTTTAGAAATGATAAAATTTTGAAAGAGATTTCTAAAGATGATAAAAAAAATTCACAAATTGAATATTCCAGGTTTGATTCAGGGATAATTAAATCATCGAATCCAGCAAATCCAGTTGATTTTTCAAACTGTAAAATATTACCTCTTGAACAATTTTTTACGTCAAAGACTTCTGATTTAAAGAATTTTGATAAGCATAATTATATTTTTGATTGTCACAATTACCTGGTTTTACCAGGGGGAATAGATGCTCATGTGCATTTTGACACTCCTGGTTATACATATAGAGAAGATTTTTCCAGTGGCTCAGCTGCAGCATTAGCTGGAGGAATAACAACCGTTATAGATATGCCATGTACATCGATACCAGAAGTTACGAATAGAAAGAACTTAAAAGATAAATTAGCAGCTGTTGAGCCAATGGCTCGTTGTGATTATGCTTTTTATGGAGGTATATGCGGAAAAACGGTTGACTCAATTACATTTGAAAGTGATATAGAAGATTTAGTCCTGGCAGGTGTTAAAGGATTTAAAGGTTATACTATTTCAGGGATGGATTCATTTCCAAGACTTACAAATGCACAACTTTTTAGAGCTGCAAAAGTCATAAAAGAATTTAAAAAGCCAATATTATTACACAGTGAAGACAGTGAGATAATTTATGGATTGACAGAATACAATAAAGATATTATCCCTGAATATAAAAAATATACACTTTCAAGGCCAGCAATCGCTGAATTAATCTCAGTAATGAATGCTGCTGCCATAGCTTCACAAACTTCCGCAAGTTTTCATATTGTGCATCTTTCTTCGGCAGCAGCGGCAAAATTTCTTGGTGAGATGAAGGATAAGGTTGATATAACATTTGAAACAGCGCCTCATTATCTTGAGTTTACTGAAAAAGATTTTGAAAAATTTGGTTCATTACTTAAAACTGCACCTCCTGTTAAAAGTGATAGTGATAGAGAAATACTTATAGAATCTGTCTTGAATAAAAATTGTCTTTTTATAGCTTCAGATCATGCTGGATGTACTTATCAAGAAAAACATACCGGTTCATTTTTAAAAGATTATTCAGGGATCCCTGGTGTTCAGACTCTTCTTTTGTATTCTGTGTCAAAGTTTTATGATAAACTAAATCTGGATGATCTTTACAAACTTATAGCAGAGAATCAGGCTAAAAGATATGGATTATACCCAAAAAAAGGCTGCATTGAAGAAGATTCAGACGCTGATTTTGTTTTTATCGACTTAAATAAAAAACAACTTTTTAAAAATGAGAACCTTCTTTGCAAATCAAAAGAAACAATTTTTGATAATTACCTTTTCAATTATTCACTTGTGGGAACTGTTCTACGTGCAATGCCTGCCTACTTCCAGGATACAGCAGTCCTTTTAAAGCCCGGTTATGGTAAATATATTTAAAAACAATAGTTTTTTTTAGAATTTTTAAGTACCTCTTTTGCAAACAAATATTTCTTTCAATAAAAAAGAAAAGTTCTGTTAATCGATATCGTTTTAAAGCATCTTTAGCGTACTTGAGTTTTTCAAGGTAAAATTTTTCATGAATATATATATTATTGATGCATTCAAAACTACTTTTCCAACTAGTTTGTAATAGCTTTATATCTTTAAAACAAAATCTAACATGATAATAAGAAAGATATTTCAACAAAAGCTGTAAAGATTTATTTTTTTTGTTTAATCTATAAATAAGAAAATTATAAAGATCTGGATTGGCTTTAGTTAATGAAAAGTTAATCATTGATATATAAAGATAGATAGTTTCAAGTTCAAAATTTATAAGTTCAGTAAAAATGCTGGAAATGTAAAAATCTTCCATAAAAATACCCTAAAAATTTAAATAATACAGGTTTTTCAAAGCTTGTCTACCAACAAAGGTGATTAATATGATAAAAAAATAATATACGCTCATATAACTTTAGCTTTCATAAAGATAATAGTTATTAGAAAATAGAAAATTACAGAAAAATAGAAAAATTTGATTTAAAAAGAATAAAATAAGATTAAAGTTGAAATTTATATACATTATATCCTGATAAAATCAGGACCCATGTTAAAATTTAGTTGTAAAAATTTCTCTGAATACATCTGGAAATTGTATCTTTAGCCTCATGATTTTTGTTGTATAACTGTTTTTATTATAATATTTATAAATAAGCCTTTATTTTACTTTGTTATCATCCTGGAGTATTCGTAGAGATTCGAAAAACCAATCCCCAATAGGTTTGATGAAGAGTCAAAAATAGGTTCAATACCAAACCATGAATCATGGGTAAAAAACTGAACCGGTGGATTTAAAGCAAGTGGGTTAAATTTTAATAGTGTTTTATCTATAAGGATTGAAAAATTCATGGGGTATCTTCTATTTTTATCTTTTAAAATAGTTGAATAATTGTAAATATCTATGTTTTCGACTTTAGAAAAAACTGGTTTATTATTTTCGATCTGAAGCTCAAGTACATAGTAGAAGAAAGTTTTTGGGATATAGAGAATAATATAAGATTTATTTATGAATTGTTCTGGTGGATTTGTCCAATTTGCTCCAATTTTTATTTTATTGAAATTTAAATAATGGAATTCATATTCTAACAGAGCTTCAGGGCCAAAACTTCGATAAAACACCCCATATCCGTTTAGATTATTTTTTTTGAATTTTTCCTTATTAACATCGGTAAGAGAAAATTCCAGAGATGATTCAAAAGATGTAGATGTAAAGAAAAAAGTTTTTTTTCCATTGGAAAGATTAAGGGTTGGGGAACCAAGGGTAGTAAAATTATTTGATTGATACATTTTTGATTTGACAGTGATCTTATTTTTTTTATCCACTAGTTGAAAAAGTAAGGTATGATTTTTCCAGGAAAACTTGCTTTTACCTATGGATATAGTACTATCGGATAACGAGTACTGGCTCATAGGGTTGATAGAGGTAGCAGACAACTTGAGCATAGTCGGTTTTTTTTCCTGGCTTTCATTTGAGGATTGAGCCATCTGCACCTTTGTGTAATCCAGTATAAAAGCATCGTATAACCAGAAAGTTATGTTATTGAATGTAAGTTTAGAAAGTTCTATAGTAACACCATATAAAAAACCTGAAGAGTCTGTAAAAAAGCCGCAAAATGAGTAAGACTCATTAAATTGAGTTTTATTATCTGTTTGATTTTGTGGGTAAAGATTGTCTAAATAGTTTTTATCTGAAACCCCATCGAAAGCTGGAGTAACTGGTGAAAAAGTCGAACAACCATCTAAAATAAATAAAATAAATAATAAAAAAAAAGGGATAAATTTTATAAAAAAGCTTTTCGATTTCATACCGAAAAACTATAATGAAAATAAAAAAAGTAAACAATTTTTCTGAAGATTTCTTGTTGATATATTATCAACATTATTTAGAAAATCTATTAATGTAATAGAGACTTTACAAAGTTACTGAGTGAAGTCAACATTTTATTCTAAAAGTATGTAGTATATTGAAAGTTTATTATATATTGGTATTTTAGTATAAATTAAACGAATGCAGTAATCCAGATATGCATTAAATATTTACAAAATAAATTTAAATTACTATAATTAAAAAACTTAAAAGATCCAGAAGTTATGAAACAAGTGGAAGGTTTAATTAAATATAGAGGTTAAGATGAAATTTCCTTCAAAATATATACATCTTTTATTAGCTTTAATTATTTCAGGTTTTATAATTTTTATGTATTCTTCAATTTCAATAATAAATGTTATGGGGATATTTCCATGGTTTATTATTGAAGTAATATGGTTTTATGTTATAAAAATCAACTATGAGTATGATCAGAAAATTCTTAACCTTTTATTTGCATCACTATTTTTATTTACTTTTCTCCTTCCTTTACTTGAACTGTATCTTTTTAAAACATCTATTTTTGCAATAAACAAATACCTTATCGGCATATTAAATGAAAATATTGTTATTTTTATACTTTATATAATGTTGACAATATTTATTTTATTGTACTGGATAATTTGTTTTATTAGTTTTTTAAATATTAACCATTTTGAAGGGAAAAGTAGCAAAAATATTGAAAATGAAAATATTGATAATGAAAATATAAATATCTCATATAATATTAGCAAGAATAGCGACTTTAATAAGAAGCACTCAGAAAGTATAATACTGAAAGTTCCCAAAATAGATATAAAACCTTATGATATAAAGCTTGCAGAATCTGTTAATACAAAAAATGAAGAAGGTCTTCTGGATGAAAATATTGTTAATGATGCAAATGATACTAGGCTAGATATCGATGATGAGAAAACCGGGATTTATGAAAATTATGATCTTTCTGATAAACAGAATGAGAGCTTAGAAGTTGGGATCTTGAGTGATATAGAAAATAAACGAGGATCAGAAATAATTGAAAGTATTTCAAAACCGATCAATAATAATATCTATTCCAATGTCAACAGTACTTTTAATGATCGATTAAATATTGATGATTTGATACCAGGATCAATGCATACTCAAAGGGATAATTTTGAAGAAAATAATGAGATTATTGAAGAAAAAGCTGTAATTATACTTAAAACATTAAAAGATTTTGGCATAGAATCGACTTTGATTCAATATATAAAAGGGCCGGTAGTTACAAGATTTGAACTTGAGGTTGATGAAAAAGTAAATCTTGGAAAAATATTGAAACTTGAAAAAAATATTGCTTACAATCTTTCGGCTGAGAGGATAAGGATTATCGCTCCAATACCCGGGAAAAAGGCTGTTGGGATAGAGATTCCAAATGATATAAAAAAAATAGTTTATTTTACAGACCTTGTAAAAACAGATGATTTTAAGAAATGTAAGCAGTCGGGAGTAAATCTACCCTTTATTCTTGGGAAAGATATTGAGGGAAAAGTGATTATTGCAGATATTTCAAAGATGCCACACCTTTTGATAGCCGGAAGAACTGGCTCCGGTAAATCTGTGTGTATAAATACTTTGATAGCATCTCTTGTGCTTGCAAATTCTCCAGATGAAGTCAAGCTTATCTTGATAGACCCTAAAAGAGTAGAGTTATCCCTTTACGATGAACTCCCACATCTTCTTACCGATGAAATAATAATTTATCCAGAAGATGCATCATCGGCTTTAAAATGGCTTGTTAACGAGATGGAAAATAGGTATAATCTGTTAAAGGAGAGTGGATTCAGATCTATAGAAGATTATAACGCTAACAATAATGAAAAACTACCATACCTTGTTCTTATTATAGATGAATTTTATGCATTGATGCAAACAGCTCAAAAGATAATAGAATATTCTCTTATACATCTTTCAGCTATGGCAAGAGCAGTTGGAATACATCTTATATTCGCAACACAGAGACCTTCTGCTGAAGTTATTACCGGCGTTATAAAATCAAATCTACCTTCGCGTATTGCCTTTCAGACATTTTCAAAAACTGATTCTAGAATTATTCTCGATGTTTCAGGTGCTGAATCTCTTCTTGGTAACGGAGATATGCTCTTTTCCTTTGCTGGAATGCCACCAGTTCGTATCCAGGGAGCTTTTATTTCTACTTCAGAGGTTAGAAGTCTTGTTAAAAATATTGCTTTAAAATTTAATAGCCAGAGGAAATCAATTAATACACTTTTTGCAAATATAAATAAAGAAGAGAATACGAATGATCAGTATCTGGATTTTGATGATCCACTATATAAGGATGCCATTGAAATAGTTAAAAAAGAAAGAAAGGCTTCTGCTTCATATTTGCAAAGAAGACTTAAAATAGGATATAATAGAGCTGCCAGGATGATAGAAAAGATGGAGGAAGAAGGTTTGATATCAGATCTTATAGATGGAAAAAGAAGAGAAATTTATATATAACATTCAAAAATCGAAAATACTACAGTCTATAGTAACAAGTCTAAAGTCGAAGATCAGTGAATAAATTTGACCATGCAATGGTTAAAAGTTAAAAGTAAGAGAAAATCGGGAAAATAATTTAAAAGATAATATTCAAGACTTTTTGGCCGCTCTATATAGAAAGTAGATAGAAAGAATATTTAGAGTGTATTGAGTTATTATGCATATAATTGTATAGTTTTTAACTATAGACATATAATGAAATATTGATATATATCTAGGTTGGCTCTGGATATTAAAAATAAGAGATGTAAAAATAATTTGAATTAAGATAGGTACGTTCTATAATATAAAAGATATTTTATAAAGGTTTTTTCGTTGAATATCTTCCTTCTTTATCAGTAGAAAATGGAGCAAAAATGCGAAAACCAATAAAGAAAAGGAGGAAGGTGCGGATGATAATGAATCTAATTGCATTGATGCTGAGCTTGGTTCCATTTTAACTTCTTCAAATCTGGTTTTAGAATTCAATATTTGCTATAAAGATACTAATCTGTGAATTTCAAAAGAAGCTCATAAATCCCTTTCCATAGATCGAAAGAAGGTTGAAGAAGTATATTTTCATCTTCTTTTGAAAAAAAGTAAATCTTTTTATTTTTGTATGCTTTTAAACTTTTAAAAATGGGATTTGAAAAGTAACTTTTATCTAGATCTGCCGTTGCGACTATAATAAAATCAGGGTTTAGTTTTAATAGTGTTTCTATAGAAATCTGAACCCAGCCTTTTTCTAAAATCGAGTATTTTATCCCGGCAAGCGCAAGCATATATGCAAGATAAGAATCACAGCCAGCCACCATTATTGATTTGTCGGCCCAGACAATAGATAAGGCTGTTTTGTCTTTGAAAATTGTGGAAGTTTCCCTTATCTTTTTTTCATAAATTTGTATGAAGTCCTTATATAACAAGTTATATTTTTCTTCTTTGCTTACGAGTATAGATAGATTATGAAGGCTCGAAATCAATGTGTCATAATTTTCTGCAGAGGTAGAATAGACAAAATAATTTATATTGAATTTTTCAAGATCTTTCAGTTTGTTTATAGGAAAAGATTGATCTAAAATCAGCAGATCAATTTTTAAACTTAAAATTATCTCCAGATTTGGATTATTGAAATCTCCAAGATTAACTGTAGAAGTAGTAAGGTAATCTTTGTAAAACTTTATGGAAAAAGAGTCCACTCCCACAATATTTTCTGGTTTTACTTCTAAAAATCTAAATGTTTTTATAGCTGCTGGGTTTATTATGCCTATCCTGTTGTATGGTAAAATGGCAACTTTTCTATTTAAACTATCATGAACAAAAGCATTTTCGCTTGCGCTTGCTGGTAAAATGGATATAATAGAAAGGATTAAAATAAAAAACAAGCATACAATAGCTATTTTAATGTTATTAAATATATTTTTTTTCATTTTTATACACATATCATTTTTTAGTTTTTAGTAAAGTTTAAAGTCATACTACACTTTTTTTATGGTTCATCCGGCAAATTAATACTTTATTCTTTTTATATTTATTAGCAAAGGCTAAACTACTAATTTAAAAAAAACAAGCTCTTCGCTTTTTTTCTTTGAATAATACATACCAAAAAAAGTTGGGATAAATTCTTGATAAACTTAAATAGAAATTTTCTAACTTTACTTTAAATCAACTTCACCGTTTTAATGATATGGTTTAGGCATACAAAATAATAAAGAATAATAAAGAAAAATTAGTATCAATTACACAATATAGCAAAAAGCTCGTAGACGCAAGATTTATAAACCAGCTTTTAAATATGGAGTATCAATCACACAATATAGCAAAGAGCTTGACTAATTATCATAGCCGGATGAACGAAAATGTATATACAACGTTAAATGACATTTCTTATATAAAAAAAAGTACTCATTGACCAGAAGAACTTTTTTTATTTGATTTATTAAGTAATTATGTTAATTTATGTTATAAAATATGATAGTTTTAGGGCAAAATATGAAAAATAGAAAAGGTAGTAAGTTTTGTTTGCTTTTATTTACAGTTTTACTTTTTGTTTTCTTCTCATTTCAAAATCAATCTCAACAATTTGATCTTTTTAATCTTATTTACAAATCAAATATCAACTTGTCAAATAATGTATCAGTTTATCTTTCAAATATTGACTTGATCTTTAATCTTATTTTAGTTTCAGTTAGTTCAGAGACTGATATAGATTTACAAATCTATCCAGAGACTTTAAATGATCAGATCTTTTCAATAATAGATAAGACAAAAATTATTCAATTTGTTTCTGACAATCAGCTATCCGAAGATGTTACAAGATCCATTGGATCATTATCATCAAATGATAGTGTGCTGCTATATAGTGATTTATTCAATTATTTTTTAATGAGCTATTCTGTTAGAAAATCAGAGATAGAATACAAACCTGATGTTGTTGAGAAACTCAATCATCTATATAAATGGTTTTCTTATGATCTATATTTGCAATTCTTAGATAATTTTAATGTTGAGATAGGAGGCATTTGCAACTATTTAAGCCAATATGTAGAAGGCAATATTAGAGCGGATATAGATAAAATATCTTCCTTAAATTACTCTTTATTAAAACCGAATAGAGATCTCAAAATCCTTTTACGAACCCTTGTTGGTGTGGCAAATATTACTAAAAATGATGAAGATGGAATTGATGAGCCAGATGGCGGATTCCCAAGACTTATTGAGTTTTCCAGTTATAATTCTGTCAATAAAAGTTATTATGATTTTTTATTTTCTTCAGTTGATTTTTATAGCGATGATTTTTATGAGAATAATATCAAACCTTTCGAAGGAGATTATATTAACTTATTTATCCCCCCGGAAGATAAGATTTCAGAGTTTTATTGTACCCTGAATCATGAGTTTTTTCACTTCTACCAGGATGATTTCAATAGTTCTTCTTTTGTGAAGAATCTTAGTGATTATGTTGGTAAAGATGAAGAGTTAAAAAGTCTCTTAGAAAATTATTTTACCAAAACTGATGATCTATCCAGCACTTTTATAGAAAAGTTGCAGGAAGATTTAAACAATGAAAAAATAGATAGTAAAGAATTTATGTTATTCCTTATAGCCTTTGCATTATTGGCAAATTATGAGTATGGCTTCCTAAACTTTGATGAATCAAATTTTCAAAAACTATACTATAATGCTTTTTTTACAAGTTTGTTTTCAGGGGTCACCTCTTTCTTAGAATTTTCAGCAGATTTTTATGGATTATGGATTACAAAAAAATATTTTAGCTCACAGATCTCAGATTATAGCGGTTATCCGGAAAATAAAAGTTTACTCAATATATTAAATACCGAATTTAACATATTAAATCTTGATATAATAAATGATTTTTCAATATGGGTTGAGATCTTTAGACATTATCTAAAATTTTGCATAGAAAATGTGAGTGATACGATGTTATACAATATTTTTGATTTGATGAAAAAAAGCCTCAAAGAGCAATAATTTTTTCTAAAAATTCTTGATCTTTCTGCCTGTACTGGAATAAATCATTTCGCCATATTTAAACACAATAAGTTCCCCGGGCATAAAAGTTTCCCAGTTTTCATCAATTAATTCATTTAATGGATTGGTCGCTATAATAAAGCCTTTTAACGAAGATGATTTTGCTTTTGATAGGTCTATTAAATAATCATCATCAAGTAAATGTACATTATTATTAACATGATCTTTGATTTGAACAAAAATTAATCCTTTATATTTGTTAATATCAAAATAGCAAAATAGATTTGTTCCATCAGAAAAAATGCAGTTGAACTTGCTAGATTGATTTAACTGCTATGAGCAAAACAGTATTCTTTTTCTTTGAGTTTACGATAAAATGGGTGTGTATTGATATATGAATTATTTCCTCGGTTTAGTTGGATGGATTGGACTATTAAAGCAGATTCCCAGAAGTTCATACATAGATTATCCTGAAAATATTGGATTTAAGATATTATATTAAATAAAATTATTTTAAAATATTATATTAAAATGTTTTATTCTTATTTTACCATTACTTAGTCCTGAAAAGTTGCGAAGATCTATTTTTTATTTTTTTGCTGATTTCATCAGGTATATCTATTTTATATTCTTTTATTTTTTTTATTGATTCATTCAGATTCTAAAAGCTCCGACTGAAAAGTAAAACGGCCATACAAAATCAAGAAATTATTAAACAATAAGCAAGCTGATAAACAATAATAAAACTAATAAACGATAAAGATAACTTAAAAAAGGTTACAAATTTTGTTTACCTGTTATACTCGAAATCTCGAGACATAAAATGCAAACTTTTTCTATAGCTTTTGCATCATTAATAAAACTTTCTCTTATCTTATCAGGATTTGTTTCAAGATGATGTAAGAGTATATCAAGTCCATGTACCTTTTCATTTTTGTCATTAACAATTTTCATTTTACCTCTGATGATAAGAGATGAAAATCTATGTGAACAATCACCTTCAACATAACCTTTATCTTCAATAATTGTAGCGCAAACATATGGATTTCTCTTTATATATTCTATTTTTTGACCTTCTGATGCACAGTGAGAATAGATTGTATTTGATTTCTCTTCATATCCATAGCTTAATGTTACAACATAAGGTTCTTCATCAAGGCAAAGTCCGATCGTAATATATTTACCACTTTTTAATATTCTAAGTATCTCGTTTTTATCAATAATTTCCTTATCATCTCTTCTTAAGTGATATTGCATGATTTATCCTTTCAACTGAAGTTAGCATTTTTATAGAAATTATTCTGCCAGGTAGATACATTTATAATCGAGGCATTGATCTGAAGATAGCATAATTTTCGAACCGCACATAACGATGGATTCAAAAAAATGTGATACTTTGTTTCAGGTTTTAGTTTAAATTGTTTTTTTCAGATTATTCTTTGCCCTTTCATATTCACTTTTAAGTTTTTCTATCAAATCGTGCACGGAGACTATCTCTTTAATCTTATAAACATTTGATCCAGCGAAAGCAAAACCATTTTGCAATTTTCCTTTTTTAGCATTAATTAAAGCTTGAGCAATGCAATATGGGCTTTTCTCAACTTCGCAGGTCTGGATACAATGATAAGGGCATTTAAAAATTTTTTTAGCACCATCTATTACATCTTTTATGAATCCATTCATAATAGCTCTACCAGGCATACCAACAGGACTTTTTATTATTGCAACATCTTCTTCTTTTGCATTGATATACGCTTTTTTGAACTCTATATCTGCATCACACTCATGAGTTGCAACAAAGCTGGTAGCCATTTGAACACCTGAAGCACCCATATTAATGAATTTAAGGATATCTTCTCCAGTATAAATCCCACCAGCTGCAATAACAGGAATTTTTTTACCATTTTCAAGTTCAAATTCTCTTGCAACTTCAATGACCCGGGGTACTATTTTTTCAAGTGAATATTCAGGATCATTGATCTGTTCAGGTTTAAATCCTAAATGACCTCCTGCTTTAGGCCCTTCCACGACAATAGCATCAGGAAGATAGTTAAACTTAGATAACCATTTCATACATAATATTTTGGCTGCTTTTGCAGAGGAGACTATGGGGACAAGCTTCGTTTTAGCACCTTCTATTAAATATTTGGGAAGATCAAGAGGTAATCCAGCACCTGAAAAAATAATATCAACTTTTTCTTCAATAGCAGTTTTCACCATATCGCCAAAATCTGTCAATGCAACCATTATATTAACACCAAGAATTCCCTTTGATTTTTCTCTGAATTTATTAATTTCACTTTTAAGAGCATTAACATTGGCTGATAAAACATCAGTTTTATTTTTTATGTTTCCCATTCCGATCATTGCAGCTGCAATAACTCCCACTCCGCCTTCATTTGCAACTGAAGATGCAAGACCTGATAACGAGATTCCCACTCCCATTCCTCCCTGAATGATAGGTAAACTGACAGAAATATCACCTATTCGTAACGGTTTCATAAAAAAGCCTCTTTAGTTTATAATTTAATATGTAATTTTTATAATATTTCCAATTTTTGTCAATGTTAATTAATCTTAACTCCAGATATTAAAAAAAGTTAAATATAATATCTACTTTTTAAGAAACATTCTCAATATTTTTTCGCTGACTTCTTCTATTTTTTTGCTATCTGTTAAAACAAATAATATATCACCAGGGAGTATCAATGTTTGTCCTGATGGAGCAATTACCGAATTATCCCGATTAATCATGGTTATTGTAGTTCCTACTGGCAAAGATAGATCTGATATCTTGCATTCTCCCTCATAGATATTTTCGTCAATATAAATTTCAACTAATTCATAATTTAGATCATGTATTGTGACCAGTTCCATTGCCTGTTTAGTTTTTCGCTTTGTTTTGACACTTAAATTTAAAAAATCTGCAAATTTACCGATAGTCGTTCCCTGTACAATTATTGACAGAACAACAGCAAAAAAAATGATATTAAATATTTGATGTTCGCTATCTATGCCAGCAGCAGCAGGATAGGTTGCCAGTACAATTGGTACAGCTCCTCGTAACCCACTCCAGCTTATAAAGATCTTTTCTTTAAAAGATAATTTTGTGAAAAATGTGCACAAAAAAACTGTTATTGGTCTGCTAATAAAGGTAATTACAAAAAATAAGATAACACCAAGTTCCCAGATACCTGAGAATTTCTTTGGGAAAACCAAAAGGCCTAAGAGAATAAATAATCCAACATTCGCTATAAAAGATAAGGTTTCTGTAAATGATGAAATACCACTTTTGTACGGGAATTTTTTATTTCCCATAATGAATCCTGCAAAGAATACGCACAACATTCCACTTGCTCTGCATAAGTCTGCTATGCTATAACTAAATAAGATCCAGCCAATCAACATTATATAAAAATAACCAACATCCAGCTCCTTAATTTTACCAAATAGAAATGTTCCCATTAGACCAAATAATATACCAAAACCAACCCCACCTATTAGTTGCCAGATGAAAAGCAAGATTGAGGCTAATGTATTGAAACCGGTTCCTATGATAATCTGGATAATAAAAGTTGTTGAAAGAATTGCCATAGGATCGTTTGAAGCAGATTCTATTTCCGTAATAGATGATACTTTACTATCTATTGAACGACTTCTCAGGATAGAAAATACTGCTGCAGCGTCTGTTGATGATATTATAGAACATAACAATATCGATTTTTGATATGGCCATCTGGTCAGAAAAGAAAAAAGAATGGCTGCTATGTTCGCTGTCAATAAAACACCAGCAGTAGCGAGAAGCATGGTTGGTTTTATAACAGGGCTTAGATTGCTTTTTTTTGTACCAAATCCTCCAGCAAATAGAATAAAAATTAAAGCAATATTGGCAAGTTGTTGCGCCATTTTAGCATCATCAAAATATATGATCCCGGTGACATCACTTCCAAATATTATACCAACAGCCAGCGCTAATATGATCAAAGGTATATTTTGCTTATTGAAAATAGCGGCGATAAAGACTACAACTAGAAGTATAATCGAAGTTATCAATAACATTTCTACACCTCAAATATTTTTGACCATACTTTATCTTCTTTTTTGAACTTATAGTGAACTGATTTATATAGTTCTATTGCTATCGGATTGTATGATTGAACTTCTAATTCGGCATACAAGGAAAGTCTATTTTCTTTTTTAATTATTAGCACATTTTTCGATTTTTTATAGTTCATCAGGCAAATGCGTTCTTATTTAATAAAAATTGAAATATTTAAATCCTGAAAACAATAATAAACATATACAATTACCTAATTTCTTTTTTTTATAATTTTAAAAAACTTAATAATATTTAACTCTTTCTACCTTTATTTATAACACTTCGTTTTTTTAATTAGCAGATTTTCCATTTTAGCTTTTTTTTATATGAAATAAGATTCCTGAATCTTAAAAGTTAAAGATTGAAGATTTAAAAGTTAAGAAGGCCAGTAAATAAAATTTGTAAAAATATTTAAAATGGATTAATATAGTTTAAGGATAAAATATGGGAAAAGAGTTAATAAACAAAAAACAATTTACAGAGATTTTTGAAAAAAAAATAAATCCCTTTTTAGTTCAGGAAAAAGATCTTTTTATAAAGATAATAAATGAAAAAATTACACCCAAAACCAGGAATTTTTTGGAGAATGAGGAACTTTGTAAGAACATATTTGAGCAGTTTTATGAAATTTTACCTAAAAGTATCAAACTACTCATCAAAAAACAGATCTTTATAGAATACTGTGTTAAAAATAAGAAGAAGGTAATTGATCTTATCGATAGCAAACTATGCTCTTCACCTTCAACTGCTTCGACGAATGATGAAAAGATGGAACCTTAATTATGATCAAATAGTCATAAAATACACTAAAGAATAGTGATTTTTTAATAATTTGATAGACTTTTTAAAGTGAATACAAATTATAAATTTGAATTTTTAATGAATGAATTTTTATGGATAAGAGAATTTTCCCGGATAAATATAGTTTTCATAGAGTCATATAATCCTTGGTGTTTTGCCACAAATGGAGTGGAAGATAAATAATACTATATCTTTGCTTTCTGTATCAAAGATTTGTTTATCCTATTTAACGAATTATCTGGATAAATCCTCAGTAAAAATTATTCCATTAAATCTTGACATAGCAAGTTCTATATCTTCTTTAAAAGCGATATTTATGCATTCAAAGATGGCTGGAAATATATGCTTTTGCATAATAGCTATCTCATGTTGAGAGAAATCTGATAAAACATAATCGGCAAGTTCTATTTGCTCTTCGTAACCGACTCCAATGCGTATCCTCTTATATTCGTTACTCCTGATGCTACTTTCTATGCTTTTTAGACCATTATGTCCACCGCTTGAACCCTTAGCTCGTATTCTAATTTTGCCAAATGGTAAAGCTATATCATCAACTATAACCATAAGGTTTTCAACTGGAATCTTATAATAGTGCATAACAGATTGAACAGCAACACCACTAAGATTCATATAGGTGTAAGGCTTTACAAAAAGAAATTCAGAATTTTCTATTGCTGTTTTTGAATAGAGATAGTTTTCACTTTTTTGAAAGTTAATATTATATCGATCAGATATCCAATCTAAAAATAAAAATCCTGCATTATGTCTATTATGTTGATATTTCTTTCCTGGATTCCCAAGTCCAACAACCAAAAACATCTAAATTTCTCCCTATTTCTCAAAATTTGATTTGTATATTTTCGATAAAACAAAGAGCTATAAAAGGTTCAGTTTTATTCCTTAAAATGTAATTTTATCTGTATCTAAAGCAGTATCATAGTGTTAAGACTTAAAAACAATCTACCATTATTTATAACTATTATTTTTTTTTATCAATACCTTTTATCCTTTGCTAAACCTATTTCTTCAACAATAAAGATGATAAAGTTGCACTTGTTTTTTTGTTTTATTATTCTATTTTATAAAAAGGAAACACATTCATTTATTATTGGTTTTTGAATTTATGAATTTCTTTTTATTTTAAACAAGTACTCATGTAATAGATGAAAATTAAATAAAAAAAGGTGTTTAACCTTATATGAGCATTGATCCACTTGTAAGTGTAATAATACCGGTTTTTAACAGAACATATGAACTTAAACGAGCACTTGAAAGTGTTGTCAAACAAAGCTACCGTAATCTTGAAATAATAGTTATAGATGATTGTTCGAGTGTCGACATAAAAAGTATAGTTGATTTTTGCAAAGATTCCAGGATAAACTATTTAAGAAATGATTCAAATAAGGGGGTTTCTTTTTCAAGGAACAGAGGGATAGTTCAAAGTCATGGAGAGTATGTAGCTTTTCTTGATAGTGATGATGAATGGCTTCCAAAAAAGGTTGAAAAGCAACTAGAGATGTTCAGATTTACCGATTTTAGACTTATTCATACAGAGGAGATATGGATAAGAAATGGTACTCGTGTAAATCAAAAAGATAAGCATAAAAAAAGTGGTGGAGATATATTTGAAAGATCACTTTGCCTTTGTCTGATATCGCCTTCATCAGTAATTTTGAAAAGGGATGTTTTCGATATCTATGGTCTATTTGATGAAAAATTACCAGTATGTGAGGATTATGATTTATGGCTTCGTATAACTTCATACGAGTCAGTTGGTTTTATCGAAACTCCACTTATTATAAAATATGGTGGTCATAAAGATCAACTTAGCAAAAAGTTTGCAGCAATGGATAAATATAGAGTTATTTCACTATTAAAACTTTTAAGTGACGCCAATTTAAGCCCACAGAAAAAAGAAGCTGTAAAAAAAATGATTTATGAAAAATCTCAAATCTTATATAATGGAGCCATAAAAAGGGGAAATTTTTTAGATGCGCAAATATACAGAGAATGGCTAAACTCAAATGATCAAAAGGGCGATAAAAGTAGCTAAATATAAAATAATAATTAAGTACATAATAATATCTCTTGAATATGAAAACTCTTGCAGTTAAAAATAAAAAAATTATTCTTGTTATGAAAAAATAACTGCAAAATTGATAAAAATTAACAGGAGGAAAAATGAAAAAAGCGATAGAAGGAAAAGATATCCCACAAGCTGTAGGCCCCTATTCAGCTGCAATAAGAGTCAAAGATATGCTATTCACCTCTGGACAGCTTCCTATAAATCCGGAAACAAACGAACTTGTAAAGGGTGATATAAAACTTGTGGCGAAGCAAATATTTAAAAACATTGAAAATATACTCATGAAAGAAGGATTTTCTCTCGATGATGTCGTAAAGGTAACTGTTTTTTCTGCGAGTATGAGTTATTTCAACGATTTTAACGAATACTATGCAACATTATTTAAAAAACCATTCCCTGCAAGAAGTTTTTTTGAAGTATCAAAACTTCCAAAGGATGCACAGCTCGAGGCAGAAGTCATTGCTATTAAATCTTGAAGCCAGGTTGCACAGAATAAGCAAAATTAACAAAATTAATAGTTTAAAAGATAAAAAATAGTTAAAATATAAAAATCAATAATAAAAAAGCCCACATGTTGTGGGCTTTTTGTTATTTATAGAAGTGTTCGCTATAAATGATTGAAATTTTATCTGCCTTTTGCAGTGGCTCTACCTTTTAGTATGAATCTATCTTTTCTTTCCTAAAAATCTTAAAACATACAAAAGAAGATTAATAAAGTTCAAATACAGGTCTAAAGCAGCAAGAACAGTAAACCTGACACCATTTTGCTCAAAAGAAGCCATACCGGCTAAAAGTTTAAGTTTTTGAGTAGAGTAAGCAATAAGAACTGTAAATATGAAAACTCCAGCACAGCTAATAATCCAGTATAAAGATGAACTTTTAAGAAAGATATTCACAACAGAGGCGATAATAAGTCCAATAAGGCCAGTCATAAGGTATCCACCAAAATTTAAAAGGTTTGATTTAGTAGTGAAACCAACTATAGACATAACCAAAAACATAGCTGATGTTACAAGTAGTGTTGTAAAGATGGAAGCCTTAGTATAGATAAGAAATATAGAGGATAGAGTTGCTCCATTAATCACAGAGTAAAGAAGAAACCAGAAGAGAGCTGCACCTGTTGATAGCTTTAAAATGCTGCTAGAAAGGTATATCACAAGGACGAACTCAGAAATTATAAGTCCCCAGAAGATAAAGGCATTACCAAAAATATATGTAATAAGGCTGGTTGATGCAACAAAATAGCTTGTCAAAGCGGTAACTGCAAGAGCCAGAAACATATATATATAAGTTCTGGCAACAAACTTCCTTGTAAAGTCAACATTCACAGGTATTGCTGCAATATCACTCGCAAGTTGTGGATCATCAAGATTTTTATACCTGTTTTGTTGTCTAAAATCTCCCATAATATACCTCCTTTTATGGTACAAAGGGCGTTAACAAAATATAAAGTAAGCTAAAGATATCGAGAATTACCTATTTGAAAGTTTTATTTTATAAATGAAAGGTAAGCAGTACATTAATAATATACAATAATTTTAAGCAAAAATCAACCTTTTAATCTAGTTATTTTTAATCTAATTCAATGAATTTAATCTGTTAACTTTCATTTATGGCTGACTTTTGAATATTGGTCAATATCCATTCAATAAAGATAGATTAAGAAATAGCACATAATCCACAAAGACTTTTAGATATAAAAAGGAATGAATAACAGTAATAAGAGGACAGAAGGCTTTATCGATGCAAATACATTTTCACCTGATTATATATACAAACAGCCATAAACATTGGTTTTGGATTTATGAATGGGCTGCCAATGTTCCTATATGTTTTCCAAAATATTGACCTATCTTTTCAATTTCTTTAAATACGATTTCAGTCTTGAATGTATCTAAATACCAATTTTCTTTCCCAATCTGTCGATGATCTAAAATTGGAACGACAATGTATTCTATAGGTTCTTTAAATTCTGTTTGATATGTTAGTAAAGCCCTTCGCGAATGATGTGCTTTGCAAACTAATAATGCCTTGCTAATTTTCAACTTGCTTTTAACAATTACATTCCAGGAAAAATGAGCGTTTTCAAATGTATTTGACGCTTTATCTTCTTTTAAAATGCAATCAATCGGGACATTATTTTGTTTTGCGATATCTATAAAAAAATTCCATTCAGATTTATAATTTGGTATTCTTTTGTTATAACCACCAGAAGGCAATATCAATGGTGCAAAACCAAGTTTGTACAATTCACATGCCTTTAACATTAATTCTGGAACACTACCACCCGGGACTAAAATAATATCAGCTTTAGCTGGCAAATCATTGAGAAAGATAAAGTTTGAAATGTCGGAAATTGGATCATGCATCAACCGCTCCAATATTTGGGATTGAGTAAAATCTTCAGTATAGTTTCGGTAAAAAGGGAATTTGCATGAACTGTTTTTTTGAAATACTAAGGTTTTCAAGGCACCTTCGTTTATGGCAACTTAGAATAAAATGTTTGTTTCTATATGCACCTATCACAAAAAATAATTTTCCAAATACAAAAATTTTTATACAAATTACTTGACACTTCCAAAAAAATGTATAAATCTTTATTACAATAATTAATAAATATATTAGGGGGATAAATGAATTCAAACTCTATTTTAAATTTTGGATCTTATGATTTCTATATTTTATGGGCAATTACCTTTGGATTTTTAGTTTCTTTTTCAATTTTTGGAAAAGAGAAAATTAAAAGTAAGAAAGCTCTGGATTTTGCTTTTAATTTGCTTTTAATTGCATTTTTTATAGTTTTAACACTGGATATTCTTGCTTTAGTTATACCAGAGGAATTTTCAAAATTATTAAATATGTCTGATTTAAAGAATGATAGTTCAGGTGAACTTAAATATTCTTTAATACTTGTTATAAGGGTAATTCCTTTACTTTTTATTCTAGCTGCATGGATAATTGGTCCTGCTGCTTTTAATATTAAAACCTTTTTTGCGCAAGGTGAGTTAAAAAATACTGATATTAAAGATTCTGATGATGAAAATTTATAAATTATAGTATGCTGAGTCTTATTATATATTTAGAATAAAAGTTCTTATAAGCTTTTAAATTTAAAAATAACTTAAATTTATCAATAGTTATAACCTGCAAAAAAACAATTTAAAGAATATCGATTAATTTTTAATCTATATAAATTATTCAATAACTTAGGACATTGAATGATCGCGTTTATTAAAGGAATATTTTAAAAGTCCTATAGATCTTTTAATCTGGATGTCTCCCTGTGGTTGATAAAATCAAAAAAACTGACTATTCACCTTTATATATGAATATTAATTATTCCCTTGTATAAATGAATATTAATTATTCTACAAAATTTTTGTTCAAACTTCATTATAAAGAGTGAAAATTAAATATCTCGATAAAAAGAAAAATGATAATAAAAAGGTAAATTGTTTTCAAATAGTTGCAAAATATATAATTGTTGTTAATGTAATTATACACAATACAGGATATAAATAGCTACCACTGTTGGCACGATTTGGAATTGTTGTAGATTGATAATAGATATTTTTTGAGAATAGATATTTTTTGAGTGATCATTGATATGATTTGATAATGTTGAAATACAAGATGAAGAGGAGGAGTTTGATGTTTACATTTCCCGGAAGAGCTGGAATAGCTGATTCAGAAACCTTAAAGATCAATGCAGATGTTATTGCTCTTAGAAAAGATGGAAAGGATGTTATCCCCTTAGTTGCTGGAGAACCAGACTTTGAGACTCCAGATTGCATCAAACAAAAGGCAATAGAGGCGATTAACAAGAACTTTACCCGTTATACACCTTCGTCTGGAATGCTTGAACTTCGTTTGCAGATAGCAAAAAAACTTGAAAGGGAAAATGGTGTAAAATATAATCCAGAAGATTTAGTGGTTGCCTGTGGAGCCAAGCAGGCGATAGCTACAGCTATGCTGGCTTTGACTGATCATCAAGATGAAGTGCTTATACCGGTTCCATACTGGGTATCATATAAGGCGATTGCTGAAATAGCCGGTGCTAAACCTGTATTGGTGCCTACAGACGCTAAAAATAACTTTAAAGTAACTGTTGATGACCTGAAAAAGTTCGTTACACCAAAGACAAAGGTACTGATGCTAAATTCTCCATCTAACCCTACTGGTGCAATCTTTAAAAAAGATGAACTCTATGACATTGCAGAATTTGCAGTTAAAAATCATCTTATCGTAATATCAGATGAAATATATGAAAAGTTGATATATGATGGTGAAAAGCATATATCCATAGCATCTCTTGGTGAAGACATATATAAACAAACAATTCTTATAAATGGATTTAGCAAATCCTGTGCAATGACTGGCTGGAGAGTTGGATATTCAGCAGCAATAAGGCAGTTTTCAGATATCTTTAAAAAAATTCAGGCAAATACTACGACTCATACTTCTTCAATAAGTCAATATGCCGCACAAGCAGCCTTTGAGTTGCCAGATTCTTACTTTGAAAAAAATGCAAAGACTTTTGAAAATAGAAGAGATATGATAATAAACTGGCTCGATAAGAGAAATGATCTGACTTATATCAGACCTTCTGGCGCCTTTTATTTTTTCATAAATGTTTCTAAATTATTTGGCAAAAGCATAAAAGGTGAGATCATCAAAAATGATGTTGATTTTTACAATCTTCTTCTAAAGCATGCACTTGTTGCAGTTGTTCCTGGAAGTGCTTTTGGCGATAGTGATTATATTAGAATCTCTTACTCTTACTCTATGGAAAGTCTGGAAAAAGCATTAGAGAGGATTGAGGGATTTTTAGATGACTGCAAATGAAAAACTGGTTTTTGTTCTAATAATTATTTTTGCTTTGATACTGTTTTTTGCCGGGATAAAGCTATATAAGATGCCAGATGTGCAAAATTTTTTTTCAAAGTCAGATCTGGTAATATCCCCATCTTATACTTTTTCAATCACTTCAATGCAAAAGACTATTAATAAGGAGTCTTTTTTCAATTCTCGAAATGATCTGAATGAATTTTTGGCGGAAACCAGACAAAAACTTGCTTTATTGCATCAGGATGAAAACAATGCCTACGATATCCTGTCTCGTATAGAGCTTCAAAGCCAGCTGGCAGATTTTTTTAATGTAAAACTTGATCAGTATATTGTAAAGAACTCCTGGGAAATGACTTTTAGTGATCTTGCAGGAAATGATTTTCATATGCCACTAAAGGATGGAATAATAATCGATAATGAGTATTATTTTCCCGGAGCAGTTAGAAGATACAGAAATGGAATACATCAGGGGATAGATCTTTCATATGTCAGCGATCTTACCAGATTACCTAAAGGCTCAGATGTACATTCTATTTCCGATGGAACAGTTGTTAAAATTACCGAATACGAATATTATAGTAGACAAAGAGATTTTTTTAACCTGCTCTCTCAATGTGCAAAGGAAAAATATACAAACGATAAATATCTCGATATCTTTAGAGGTAAACAGGTTCAGGTAAAAAGTGGGAATGTTTTGCTTGTTTACTGCCACCTTGATGGCTTTAATAAAAAGTTAAAAGTTGGAATGAATGTAAAAAAGGGAGATTTGATAGGTTATATGGGTAACTCTGGCCTTGAATATATTGGCTCTAAACCTCATTTGCATCTTGAACTTTACTATAACTCGTTAATACCTGGAGTGAATAGAGCAAGAACTCCATACTGGTTTGAATTACAGCTATTTAGAGCAATATTGAAAAGGTAATCAACTTGTTTATTCAATCAGAATTCTGTCGGAGGATTTGATGAGATGCATTATTCTTGCAGCTGGTAAGGGAAAAAGGCTTCAATCGGAAGAGTTTCAAATACCAAAAGCACTCCGTCTTCTTAACGGAAAGCCTTTACTCTCCTATGTTTTAGAATCTATTTCAGGTTTTATAGAGGATAGAGATATAGTAATAGTTGTTGGTTTTATGGGTGAAAAAATAATTGAGCTATATAAAGATAAAGGTAGATATAATTTTGTATGGCAGAAGGAACAACTTGGAACAGGTCACGCCGTTATGATGGCAGAAGACTATTTTGAAGAAAATTGCAATCTTATCCTTATGGGAGATATGCCATTCATAAAAGAATCTACACTGAGAGAATTTTTGACTTTTCATGATAAAAATAAAAATGATTTATCGATATTGACGGTTTCAGGGTCTGAAGATTCTTCGTTTGGTAGAATAGTTAGAGATAAAAGCGGAAAGATCGAAAAAATTGTTGAGGTAAAAGATGCATCCGAGCAGGTAAAGAAGATCAAAGAACTAAATACCGGTGTTATGGTTATGAATAGAGCTGTGCTGGATCTTCTGGATTTACTAAAAACAAATAATGCTCAAAAAGAGTATTATCTCACAGATCTTATTGGCTTATCAAAAGAAAAAGGTTATAAGGTAGATGGCTATTGTTCACAGGATGAGATGCAATTTTTTGGTATAAATACCCTAAATGATTTAAAGATAGCACAAAATTATCTCTTGCACAAATTCTAACTTTAATGTAAGGTTTATTTAGATTTAGAGATTTATTTGATGTATAAATATGGCAAATTTCTTGACTAATGGTATTTTATTGCTTAATATTATTTAGATAAGTTATTAATTTGATATTTTTACATTCTTTGCTAAATAATTACGACTTTTGACTTTAGACTTGTTATACCCTGGACTTTAGACCGTTGCCTTCCATAAAAAAAGAGAATAGATTTTTTTAATATTTTTTTTATACTTTTTAAAACTAAACAATAACAAAAAGCTTATTATCAGGAATAATTGATGAAAACTATATTTATAGTTGACGATCAGATGTATATACGAAAAATGCTACAGATGGTTCTTCAGGAGAATGGTTATAGTACAAGAGAGTTTGCCAGTGGATCAGAGTTTTTAGCATATTTGCAAACTATGCCAGATGACGATAAACCTTTTTTAATCTTACTTGATATCATGATGCCAGAGATTAGTGGTTTTGAAATACTTGAAAAGATAAAAGATATAGAACAGATTGCCGATGTTCCCATCCTTGTTATATCAGCTAGAAATCAAAAAGAAGATGTTTTGCAGGCTTTAAAACTGGGTGCTAAAGATTTTATAGTAAAACCGCCAAATATAGATAGTCTTATTAAAAAAATTAAATCATATGAACATGATTGAAGATTCTAAGATACTTCTTGATGTTTGCTGCGGTATTTGTTTACTTGGTGTTATCCCTCAGATCGATATAACAAACACATATTTTATTTTTAGTGGAGATAATTTATCCGATCAAAATGAGTATGAAAAACGTCTTGATACTTTTCTAAAGGTTTCAAAGATCTATAATTTAAAAAATATCTTTTACTTTAAATATAATCATGATCAATATCTTGATTTTATTAAAGGGTTTGAAGATGAAAAAGAAAGAGGTTATCGCTGCTATCTTTGTTTTTCATATAGGTTTAATAAACTTTTAACTGCAAGTATTGAGCTTCTTTCAATATCTCCCATAGCCAGGGAGTTTTATTCAATGGCCAGATATTTTTCGACAACTTTAAGCATATCAAGATATAAGGATTTCCAGACAATTGAAAGAGCAGCAAATGATGTTTGCGAAAAGATCGTATTGAAAAATCCAGATACTTTTAACTTAAAATTTTTCGATAAATCATTCAGAAATGATAGACTTTATAGACAGTCTTACGCTATTGCAATTGAAAATAATCTTTATAGACAAAACTTCTGCGGATGTGAGTTTTCAAAAAAAAATAGATAGAATACAATTGCAAAAATTTCATATAAAACCTGTTGTAAAGTTTTTGAAAAGATAGGAAAGGCTTAAAGATGAAAAATTTTTATAAGATTGGTTTTAAAAAAGATATTTATAAAAAGTTAATTATATCAGTAATTATTCTTTTTTTTGTTTTTAGCTTTTTTTCATGTTATAAGGGCAAGTATAAACTCTATAAGGAAACCAGATTCCTATTTGATTCATTTTTTGAAATAGATCTTTTTGCCAATGATGATATAAAATATAAAGAAGATATTAATACTATTTTTGATGAAATAGAAAACTTAGGTAACGAACTGGATTTTAGAGATCCAGATAGCCTTATTTCGAAGCAAAAAAGCGGAGAAACATTTGAAATTCCTTATCAGTACTTTGAACTTTTTAAGGTCATAGATAGTATGCAAAGATATACTGAAGGATACTTTAATCCTTTTTTGAGAGATTTAATACTCTCCTACAAAGATTTTAAAGATGGAACAGTCCCTCCTTCGAAAGAGGAGGTAAAAAAACTTGCAACTAAAAGTCAAAACTATAGTATCTGGTTTGATCCAGAGAACAAAAAAGTCTTTGTTAAATCAGATGGTTTACTTGATCTTGGAGCTGTGGTTGCGGGTTTTCTCGTGGATTATGCTTATGAGCGGCTTAATTTTCTTGGATATAAAGATTTTCTTATAAATGGAAGTGGTGAAATAAGGGTAAGTGGAAAAAAAAATGGCAAAGAATGGGTTATCGGGATAAAAAATCCTGACTCCAATGGAATTATATCAAAGGTAAATCTGCCTTCAACTTACTCCATAGCTACCTCTGGAAGTTATGAAAGATTTTTTATATATGATGGGGTAAAGTACCACCATATACTTAATCCATTTACTGGCTTACCAGATTCTAAGATCATTTCATGTTCTATTATTGATGCAAAATGCCTTAATGCAGATCTTCTTTCCACAGCAATATTTGCCATGGGGATTGAAAAGGCAAGACAGTTTTGTCTTGAGAACAAAATCCATTATCTTTTGATTTATGAGAAGGATGGCAAATTGATTCTTGATGGAAGCACTGAATTTCAGAAAATTGAAAGCCAGTGAATACCAGTTCTTCTGGAAGTTTGCAGTCTGGCAGTTTCATGAAGTGCTGGTTAAGTTCGAAAAAGTATGTGAATATCCGGGATAGATTGGATATTGTAAATAAACAAGTTTCAGATAAATTTTATGAATAAGATAGATGATATTGAAACAATACTTTACCCAAATGCCAAGATTAACCTTGTTTTAAATATAAAAAATAAGAGTATTACTAAGTGGAAAACAAAGTTACACAATCTGGAAAGCTTGATGGTTCCGATTACCATATATGATAGGATGATAATTAAAAAATCTGAATCATTTTCAGTAAAATATATCGATAAAATGGTAAATGATGAAGATTGTATCATTTTAAAGACACTGGATGTATTTAAAATAGATAGATCAAAACTTGATTTTTCAATAGATATCAAAAAAAATATACCGGTGAAATCGGGGTTAGGTGGAGCTTCTTCGGATGCAGCTTTTTTTATAAAATACCTTTTGCAAAAAGGTTTTTTGAGAAATATAAAAAAGAATGAACTATTTGAGAAAGCTTGCGAAATAGGTAGTGATATCCCATTTTTTTTGGAAAATAAGCCTTCGATAGTCACAGGATTTGGAGAAAAAGTTTTTCCAGTATCTTCTTTTCCACTTTTGTTTTTCGTTATAGTAAGTTATTTTGAGAAAGAATCTACAAAAAAAATGTATGGTATTTATGATGATTTAGTTAAAATAAAAAAAGATAAAGAATTTACAAAGAAATTTTTAAATAAACATAAAAATTTTAAAAATATTTTTTTTAAAATTTATAAAAAAAACTTGCAAAATGATAAAAAATATGTTTTATATATCAAGGAAATAGCAAATAATGATTT
>JAAYUW010000056.1 GCA_012517545.1 Exilispira sp. | reverse complement strand
GTAAACCAATAGAACCATCTCTGCTTTCTGAAGATGATAAAGGAAAAATTGAACAGATTGTATATGATAGATTATTTGAAGAAGAAAAGAAGATATTACAGTCCAAAATCTAAAGTCAAAAATCCTGTAATAATATTTTTATTAATACATACCAAAGTATAAATTTCAACGGTGAAAAGCGTAAGAATATAAATGTTTTAATATTAGTTAACCAAGCAAGGATCCAAATATCCCTCTTGCCAGCTTTCTTCCCACGGAAGATCCAACAGATCTTGCAGCAGATTGCAAAGCTGCAGTGGCCAATTTCTCAGCGGTGCTTTTTTGGTTTGTAGTTCTTCTACGGCTTTGGCCGTAATCGTAGTATTGCCTTGAATATGGTCTATTATCCTGGTACTGACTTTGATAATTTTTTTGCTTTGTTAGCATTTCTTTCTGTGCTTCTTCTTCCTGCAATCTTCTATTTTTTTCTTCAGTTCTTCTCTGGATAATTTCAAATGCTGATTCTCTATCCATGGTTTTTTCATATTTTCCAAAGATAATGCTTGAGTTAATAATTTTCTTTCTTGAATCTTCATCTATAGGACCTATTTTTGATCTAGGTGGTAATATAAAGGCTCTTTCAACTATAGAGGGTTTTCCGTCTTTATCTAAAAAAGAAATCAACGCCTCTCCCACACCAAGCTCCATAATAGCTTCAACAGTCGAGAAAGCTGGGTTCTGTCTGAAAGTTTCTGCTGCAGTTTTAACAGCTTTCTGATCTTTTGGTGTGAAGGCTCGAAGTGCATGCTGGACTCTATTGCCAAGTTGACCAAGAATAGACTCAGGTATATCAAGTGGATTTTGAGTAATAAAATAGACTCCAACACCTTTTGATCTTATTAATCGAACAACCTGCTCTATCTTATCAATCAGGGTAGAGTTATTTGTATCAAAAAGCAAATGAGCTTCATCAAAGAAGAATACAAACTTAGGTTTTTCAAGATCACCAACTTCAGGTAGTGACTCAAAAAGCTCGCCTAAAAGCCATAAAAGAAAGGTAGAATAAAGGTTAGGGTTAAGCAGTAGTTTATCAGCTGAGAGTATGTTAACCATGCCTTTACCAGATGAGTCAATCTTAATCATATCAAATATATCGAGCATTGGTTCACCAAAAAATTTATCTGCACCTTCCTGCTCTAAAGATAAAAGGGATCTTGAAATTGCCGCAACGCTTTGAGTGGATACAAGACCATAATCTGTTGAAAGCTGTTTGGCATTTTCCGAAACAAAGCTCAGCATGGACTTCAGATCCTTTAGATCAAGAAGAAGAAGACCTTGATCATCCGCAATTTTGAAAACAATATTAAGTATATCTTCCTGAACATCCGTAAGTTGTAAGATTCTTGAGAGTAATAGAGGACCGATATCTGATACTGTAGCTCTTATAGGATGTCCACTTTGACCAAAAATATCCCAGAACTGAACGGGGAAGTTATCAAACTTTGGTTCCGGGATCCCAAGCTTCGTTAATCTTTTTTTTAGAGAATCTGATGCCTCACCTTTTTTTGAAATGCCAGATAGATCGCCTTTAACATCAGCTAAAAAAACTGGAACACCTATTGAGGAAAAAGATTCAGCCATAACCTGTAATGTAACTGTTTTGCCAGTCCCAGTAGCTCCTGCTATAAGTCCATGTCTGTTGGCCATTTCTGAGTTAAGATAGATAAAGTCTTTAGATTTAGCGATGGCTAGTTCCATTTCTACTCCTTAAAATAAATGCAACTTTTATTAAAAATAAATAATAATCTGCAAAAATTTAAACAGACATATCTGGTTAATAAAAATGAATTTGTTGTTTAGTATATTATATTATGCAAATTAATATTTTCAATTGGTTTTTTTTAACCATTATTTATAAATACTATTTTTCTTTGCTATTTATACACTCTATTAAAAATTTTTACCAGCAAATTTAATTTAAAATTTCTGTTTATGGTTGCCATTTATAATTGCTAATTTCAATTGATATTTATTTTAAATGAAATATAATTTATTTAGAACTTAAATTTAGTAATTACAAAAGTGGTTGATAAATGAATAAAAAAGAAGATATAACACTCTTTTATGGTTTATACAAAAGTCCGGTCGGAGATCTTGATTACTTTATTTCTGAAAATGGCATATTTCAACTATCAACTGGAAAAGATCCTTTTTTAAAAACGCAGCGGTGTTTCACTACTATCGACGCTTCGAGTGAAGGGTGGCTTTATAAAGAAGAACCTTTGGGTGATAAAAATAAAATTTTAAACAAGAAAAGTTTTTTTGAAAAGTCCAGAAAGTTGGCTGAAAGGCTGGAAGAAGAACTTGATCAGTATTTTGATAGGAACTTACGCAAGTTTTCACTGCCTTTTGACCTATCATTTTATACAAAATTCCAGCTTAAAGTTTTATCTGCATTGACTTCGATACCTTATGGTAAAACCTTTTCATACCTGGATGTAGCGAGGCTTATAGGCTGTCCAAAAGCCTTTCGTGCGGTTGGTAACGCTGTTGGTAGTAATAGATTAATGATCATTATCCCCTGTCACAGAGTTATTAAAAATAATGGAAGAATGGGTAAGTTTGGTGGGGGTGAGGATGTTAAAAGGTTTCTTCTAAATCTTGAGGGTGTTGAATTTCAGATCTAATTCTTGAAGTTTTACTGGTCTATTTTTTGAAAACTGAGAATTAAAAAATAAATAAAAAAAACTTGCATGGCTTGTTTAAGTTGCTTTATAAGGAAAATAGATGAAAAATACTTTTGCATCTTTTGGTGCAGCTCGGGAAGTTACTGGTTCCAAACATATAATAACATTAAATGGGATAAATATTTTGATCGACTGTGGGATGTTCCAGGGTAGCAGAAAAGAAACCGAGTATAAAAACAAGAAGCTAAATTTTGATCCTAAGAGCATAGATATCGCAATATGTACACATGGACACTTTGATCACTGCGGCAACTATCCAACTCTTTTAAACAATGGTTATTCTGGTTTTATATATTCTACCGATGCTACAAAACAGATAGCAGATATTGTACTTAAGGATTCGGCACACATTCAGCAAGCCGATATCGAGTATTTGAGAAAAAAAGCTAAGAAATACAATATAGATTTTGAAGATAAGCAGCCTCTCTATACTCTTGAGGATGTTGGAAGAGTTGTCAATGTTTGGAAAACATATCCTTACAACAAATGGGTGCAGATAAGCAAAAATATAAGATTTAAATTTATTGATGCCGGTCATATTCTTGGTTCAGCCCAGGTTATAATAGAAACAGATAACAGGCGGATTTTATTTACAGGTGACCTTGGTAGAAAAGGGATGCCAATATTAAACGATCCAGTCTTTGCTGATCCAGTGGATATAATTATCACCGAAGCTACTTATGGTGACAGAGTTCACGATAAATGGGAAGATCTGGAGAAAAAACTTGCTGATTTCATAAACAAAATATATAACCGAAATGGAAGGATTATAGTTCCTTCATTTGCTATAGGGAGAACTCAAGAACTCGTATACATGCTTCATATTCTCGAGGATAAGAAGATGATCCCGCAGGATATGGAAATATTTGTTGATAGCCCGATGGCTATAAATATTACCGAGATCTTTAAAAATCATCCTGAGTGTTATGATGATGAGACTAAAGAAGCATTTATACGGCATTCTAAAAATCCTTTTGGTTTCAATAAGTTGAAATATATTCAAAGTGTTGAACAATCCAAGATGTTGAACGACTACAAAAAACCCTGTATTATTATTTCCGCTAGTGGGATGGCTGAATCTGGCAGAGTGCTTCATCATCTTGCAAATTCCATCGAGGATCCAAAAAATGCAGTTATGATAGTTGGTTTTATGGCTCAAAACACGCTTGGAAGGAGACTTGTTGATAAAGCTCCAGTCGTTAAAATCTTTGGTGAAAACTATGAAAACAACGCTGAGTTAGCTGTTTTCAACGCATTTTCGGCTCATGCGGACTATCTTGAGCTTACTGAATATCTCAATCATTACAAAAAAAGTCTAAAACAGCTTTTCCTTGTTCATGGAGAGTCCAGGGTTCTTGACAAATACAAGCAATACCTTATTGATAACGGTTACGATAAAGTTAATATAGCTGAATTTTCACAGTTTTACGAGATTTAACTTTATATATTTTGCAAATTTTAAAATATCATCTCTTTTTAAAGTTTTTCATGACATTTTTCACTTTCTTTTATCAACCAGGGGCTTTTCTTATTTTAAAGTCTGCAGTTACTCAAAATATTTTTTCTCAAGTTTTTCGTAATAATTTATAACCTTTCGAACATACTCCCTCTTCTTGTTGTATGGTTGATAGTAGAAGGATCTCTTAAATCCATAGATTATTATATCTTTAAGAGTTCTTTTTGAGATATCGAAGTTATCCAGTGCCAGTTTTATCTCTCTCGTTACAGTTGTTGAAGATACAAGTCTGTTGTCGGTGCAAAATGTAACTGAGAGTTTATTATCAAGCATCTTTTTGAGAGAATGCTTTTCTATCTTATCTATGAATGGGACTGTTTGTAGATTGCTGGAAAGGCATACTTCTATGGTTATCCTCCTATCTGCTATATAGTTTGCAAGTTCCTCGATATACCTTTTTTTATCGGTTATTTCTTCATTCACAATCATGGATTCATCAAATAAAAAAAGACCATGTCCAATCCTGTCGGCATGTAAAGCCGTTATTGCAAGGAAGATTGATTCCGGTCCAAAAGCTTCTCCAGCATGAACAGTCTTATGCATAAAATTTTCATGTATATATCTGTAGCTTTCGGTATGATTATCTGCAGGGTATCCATATTCGCTACCTGCAATATCAAAACCCACTACCTGAATATCAGAATTTTTTTTAAGCTTTACCGTGGCTTTAGCAGCTTCAAGTGATGCAAGTTTTATGGTATCTCTTAAAGAGGTGTATTTGTGCATTTTAAAAAACTGTTTATAGTAAGGAGAAAAATTTTCATTGCAAAACCTCATTGCACATATTATTATGCCATAATCAAACTCGGGTTCATCATCCTTTACAAGTTTATTTATCTCACTTCGAGCCTTTCTTAAGCCATCATCTACGGCTTTAACGATATCTTCAAAATCAAGAAGATCATTCATCAAAAGTTGTGGAGCGAACCTTACTTCAATATATCGAACTCCCTCTTCAAAGCAATCATAAGCAAGTTCATAGCTTATTCTTTGAATAGATTGTAAGTCACGCATAACGGCACAGGTATAGTTGAAACCCTGTAGATATTCATCAAGATTTTTATAAGATGGTTTGAAAACAAGTTCTCTAAGTCCCTCTTCAGTGTAGGAAGGAAGCTCAACTTTTTGCTCCTTTGCTAGTTCTATAAGAGTTGATAATCTTAAAGATCCATCGAGATGAACATGTAAATCTGTCTTTGGTATCTCTTTTAAAAACTTTTCGTTGTACCAGCCCATATTTTCTCCTCTTTTTATAAAAAGTCTATATCTATCTTAAGATATCTTTTAATAGCTATTTGATAGGCAATCCAGGATAGTTTTAACACGAATAAAAATAAGGAAGGCTATACTTTTATCCCACTGATTTTCTGCAATATTTGGAAATGAAAGATATAAAAGGGTATAGATATCTGGTTGTGATGATTTTGAAAGGTAGTCATTGATAGCTTTAGTATCGTATTCTATCTTTTCAGTTAAATTCTCAAAATCTTCCTTATTTTTATCCAGTATTGTTTCAAAATCCTCTGCAGTAGAAGGTTTTTTCAATGGATTATTTTTCGCGATAATGAAAAAGGCAAGAACAGCGTTTTCAGCAGAAGTTTTCAGTTTTTCAAAGGTCTTAAGAGTTGGTTCATGAAAGGACAATCTTTCAATGGATTCAAAAAAATGGTTCACAGCTGGATGAGTCTTTTGTAAGAGATCTAAAAGAGGTTTTTTTTGCTTTTCGAACATATATGCGACTTCCGACACCGTATCTATAAAAGTCTGTCTCTCTATTTTATTCAAGTCTCCTCCATTCTTTATTGAATCTAACGGTATAATTTGACTTTCTAGTAAAATCATGTTAGCTCTTAATCAAGTATATATGATTATTTGCAAAGAGCTGTGTTCTTATTTTTTAATAAAAGATATAAAACTAATTGTATATAGCCAGGTTATTCCCTGACTTTAGACTTTTAACTGTTGCATAATGTTTATAAAAAATGGTAATGGTAATTTTGCAAATTTATTAAATATATAATTAAAGAAAAAATATGCAAGATAGCATCCTTAAAGTCGAAAATCTTTCATTTTCGTTTGAAGCTACTGGTATTTCAAAAGTGAAAAGAAAGAAACTTAGTTTTCAACCAAAAAACAGACAAAGAAGATCAGCTAATGTGTCCAGATTAACTGCTGAAAAAAGGGCATTTTTTATAGAAAACCTCAATTTTGATCTAAAAAAAAACGATTTTTTTATAATTATTGGTCCAAATGGCTCTGGTAAAACAACTTTATTGCAACTATGCATAGGTAATCTTGCATCTGAATCTGGCGAGATCATACTGATAGGCAAAAATATAAAATATTACAATAGACTTGAAAAATCTAAAATATTAGCCTATCTTCCTCAGAAAATACCTCTTGATTTACATATAAAGGTTTTAGATTATGTTGTGATGGGAAGGTATGCTCATAAGGCACTTTTCGAAGATTATAATGAAAATGATTATGAAGTGGCAAGATTATATATAAAAAAACTTAACCTTGAACGTTTTGTTTCCAGAGATTTTGCAACCTTATCAGGTGGTGAGCAAAGAAGAGTTATGTTAGCCTCTGCACTTGCTGCAGAAGCTGAAATATTGGTTCTTGACGAACCAGATGCATTTTTAGATGTTGGCTATAGAAAAGAGTTTTTTCAGCTTTTAAAAAGAATAAATTTGATCGAAAACAAGACAATTTTTCTTGCATCTCATGATCTTTCAATATCTTTTCAATATGCCGATAGAGTATGCGGCTTAAAAAATGGTCAGATTTTATTTGTTGAGAGTAAGGAAAATATTACATCAAAAATGCTTTCTTCCCTTTTCAATACAGATGTCGATATAATACGATACAATGGTAGAGAAATAATAGCATATTGATTATATAAGTAGATCTGATTACAAGGAGTGGATCTACCCATATATTCTGACTTAGAAATAATATTATAATATTAAATAAAGGGGATTGGTTATATGAATACGATTGCATGTGAGATTGCTATTATTGGTGGTGGTCCCGGAGGTTATGTTGCTGCCATAATGGCTGCAAAAGAGGGTAAAAAGGTAGTTTTAATAGAAAAAAAATTTCTCGGTGGGACATGTACGAATGTTGGTTGTATTCCTACTAAAGCCATGCTTGCATCTGCAAATATTCAACATGAAGTTGAAAATGGGAAAAGGGTAGGCCTGAATGTCGAAAATGCAAAGATAGATTTTTCTGATGTTATGAAACATGTTTCTCGAACCGTTCAAACTTCAAGAAAAGGGATAGAACTTCTCTTAAAGAAAGATAACCTTACTACTATTTTTGGGGAGGCTCGCTTTTTTGATGAACACACAATAGTTATTAAAGATACTTCAAGTTTGGAAGATATTTATACTATAAATGCTGAAAATATAATAATAGCAACTGGCTCTGTTCCTGTGAAATTTCCCCCCTTTGATAAACCAGAGATCCTTACATCTGATGATATATGGGATCTCGATAAGTTACCTGCATCTTTGGGGATTATTGGAGGAGGTGTCATAGGTTGCGAGTTTTCTACTTTCTTTTCTCTTGCCGGTGTTAAGGTTCATATCTTTGAAATGATGCCAACATTGATACCAACTGAAGATGAAGATGTGGCAAAAGAGCTTTTGGATGGACTCAAAAGGTCTGGCAATATAACTATCTCCACTGGAATAAAGGTGAAAGATGTGAATTTTAGAGATTCTGTGTTTACAGTTAGATGCGAAACAAAAGATGGTAAAGATGAACAGTATAACTTTGATGCAATGCTTTTAAGCATAGGTAGAAGACCAGTTCTTCCGGAGGGAGTTGAAAAAACAGGGATAAAGATAACTGAAAAGGGTTTTGTAGATGTTGATGAAAAGATGAGAACATCAAAACCCTGTATATATGCGATAGGAGATATTACAGGTAAGCTCATGCTCGCTCATACAGCTTCTAAACAAGGTGAAATAGCTGTGTCAGATATAATAGGAAAAGGAGTATCTCCTGCAAACGAATCACGGCTGTATGAACACAAACAAGGCAGTGAACATATGAATAAGAGAAAAATTGACTTTAAAAGAGAATATTTTTATAAATCTATACCATCGGTAATATTTACAATACCAGAGATAGCAAGTGTTGGACTTAAGGAAAAGGACTGCATAAACTTTCATATAAACTATCTTATAGGGGTATGTCCTATCATTTCTAACGGTAAGGCAAGGGCTACAGGGCAGACAAAAGGCTTTGTAAAGGTACTTGTTGAGCCAGAAAATCATACTATTATAGGAGCAAGTATCGTAGGGACTCATGCTACAGATATGATTATGGAAGCTTCTTTAGCTGTTTTTCATAGCTTAACGGTGGAAGATATATTTGATACAGTTCATCCACATCCAACTCTTACAGAAGCCTTTGTTGAAGCAGCTTTGGCTTCCATAGGAAAAGCAATACACATATGAATACTGCAATCAAAAGTCAAAAGTCAGGAAAAAAAATTTTATCAATATAATTTTATCAATATAATTAAAAGTTGAAAGTCAAAAGTCCGTAATACCAACACTTGAAATGCAAAAATTGGCTAATTTTAAAGAGATAAATTTTGAAGGAAAAGATATGTTAACTGTTTATTTGAATGGTAGAGAAGTTCTTTCAACGATAAGGATTGAAAACTTGAAAAATCCTGATGATGATAAGAATCTTATCTTTAATCTGGGAATATCTATCGTTAATATTAAAAAAACTGATGTAAAGTCTCTTTATATCAAGATAAAGGATCCATTCCATTTTATCTTTGAATCAATAAATTTTATGAGCAATATAAAATCTGAGGATTTACCCTCAAGTCTATCTATTCTAAAACCTTTTTCAGTTCTTACCAGTGGTTGTCAATCCTGGTCAAAAGGCTTCGAATACCTTTTAACTGAGAATCAAACAAATATAAGACTCAGAAAGGATTTGCTGCGATTCATTAAATCTGATTATGAACCAAAAATAGTCAAAAAAGGCAAGTTTGTTTCAAGCTTTTTTATGCACTTTATTGAACGATTCCCCTCAGAAAAAGCCATTACAGTTATATCAACCAATCATATATATCCGACAACATTTATATATGATAAAAAAGAAAATTCTTTATATATTGATCCCGGTCTCAGAAAAGAGCAAATAGATGATGGCTTCATAATAAACTGGATTTATTTCTGTTTTGAAAATAGCTCATCTGAATTGCAGGAGAATCTTAAGTTTCTTTTTTCTGATCACTTAAAGAGAAATCTAAGCATGCTTGAAAAATTTGAAATCTTTGATAAAAGCACAGAACATATCTATGGATGGGAATCATGGTATAACTATTATACAAATGTTAATGAAAAAGTTGTTATTGAAAATTTAGAAAAGCTTTCTTCGTTTTTTAATAAAAAGACGGTCTTTCAAATAGATGATGGCTGGGAAAAGGTTGTTGGACAATGGGAACAAGATATAGAAAAATTTCCAACTCCCTTAGAAAAACTTTCAGATACAATATCTAAAAGTTTAAGCGTTCCTGGTATATGGATAGCACCTCTTGCTCTTCTAAAAGATTCAAAAATTTATCATGAAAAAAAAGAATGGATACTTAGAAATTATTATGGAAAACCAGTTGTTTGTGGAAATGTTCCTCTCTGGGGGGGAGATTTTTATACATTCGATCTTTCCATTCAAGATGTTAGAGATTTTATAGTAGAGCAGATTGATTTACTTATTGAAAAATATAGATTTTCATATATTAAACTAGATTTTTTATACTGCGGACTTATAGATGGAAAATTTACAAATACGGGGCATGGCGGTGCATATTATTATAATCTTTTTATGGAAGAACTTGT
>JAAYUW010000055.1 GCA_012517545.1 Exilispira sp. | reverse complement strand
CTTTAGCAGCTCCAGTTGTCGAAGGAATAATATTTATGGCAGCGGCTCTTCCACCTCGCCAATCTTTTTTAGATGGCCCATCAACTGTCTTCTGAGTCGCTGTATAAGAGTGTACGGTTGTCATAAGACCTGTTTCGACGCCAAAACCTTCTTTTAAAAGAACATAAACTATTGGTGCAAGACAGTTTGTGGTGCAGGATGCGTTAGAGATAATATCGTGTTTTGAAGGATCATATTCATTCTCGTTTACACCCATAACTAAAGTTTTAACTTCACCTTTGCCAGGAGCTGTAATTATAACCTTTTTAGCTCCAGCAGTTATATGACCTTTAGCCTTCTCAGATTCCGTAAAAAGTCCAGTTGCCTCAAAAACATATTCAACACCAAGTTGTTTCCAGGGGAGCTGATCTGGTGTTTTAGTAGCCATCAAACAAAGTGTTTTACAACCATTTACAACTATAGTATCATTATCTTCCAGTGATGCACTGCTTTTCTCTGTTTTAACATCATTTTTGAACTTCCCATGAATAGAATCATATTTAAGTTGATATGCAAAATAATCAGCATCAGTAGATATATCAACGACAGCAACAACATCAATCGCTTTGCCAAGAAGTCCTTGCTCGACAATAGCCTGGTAAATAAGTCTACCAATCCTTCCAAATCCATTAATTGCAACTTTTACAGCCATAAAAGCTCCTTTAATATTTTTTTTTTAAGTAAACAGGCTCTTAGCTTTTTTGTGGAAGTATAACAGCAGCAAGTGAAAAATTGATTTTTTAACTTTTATAGCAAATTTATAGATAAGATTTGTTTAGCGAAGAGCAGGTTTATATCGTACATATAATAAAGGCTAATAACCTTTTAAAAAGTTGAAAAATCCATAAGATTCAATAAAATTCTATATAAAAAATTTCAAAAAGCAATAAAAATTTTGCCATTTTTAATTATGAGCTATCTATTAATCCTGAATATTACCGGTAGCTTTTATTGAAATATCATACTCAACTTTTGTGACTCTATTTTCTAGAAGGAAAAAATTATATGAATATATATTTCCATAATCGTCTTCACCTTTTTTATCATAAAACCATATCTGTTCAGTATTATTTATACTTTGTTTATTATCGGGTTCGCCAAGTTCTTTAAGAAGATCTTTATCTGTTTTTCCAAGGGAAGGGAAGGAGATAAGATAGTAATGATACCAGGTTTCAAGTTCATAAAGATTTTGAGTATATCTTGTTGCTTTTTCGATAATAGTTCTTGCTTTTTCTGTGTTCACTGCGTACCACATTTTTGAATATTCTCGATATTTTACCAGAATACCTTCCCTATAACGGTATGCTAAAAGCGTGACATCGTAAAGTCCCGATACACTTTTTAGCTTTAATATAGCTGAGTTACGTTCGTGATTTAGTATTGTGTACGTTCCGATATTACAAAATTTTCTTCCTTTCGTCTCAAATGTTCCATCTTTTCTTATTTCAAGAACAAAGTAAGTATTATCAACAGGTGTTATCCATTTACCTACGAAAAATTTTGTTTTCCAGGGCGGAAAATTGGCGCAACTGGAAAATAGTATTAACAAGATCATAATAATGATTATTACCGCAAAATTCTTTTTTTTCATTTATATTCCCCTGGTTTAACTAAGATAAAAGTATATGCTTAATATTGGATTTATATAATCTCAAAGTATTTATATCATTTTTTCGCAAAACTCAACATTAAAAATTTTTCCAATTTAACTTTTTTTCGTTAGATGCTTTTTAAGTTGTAAAAAAATAAAAAACTAATAAACTTTAAAAACAGAAATTCATTGCTACTAATTTATGTATCTTTAAAGTATTCATTTATAAAATTTAATATTTAGTAATCTGTTCGGGTTGATTATTTTGATCTGTTCAGGCATTTTTGAGATTTGAGTATTTGTTGATTTTCTTATTGATAAAAGCATTTATTTATCTATAATGCGATTAACTAAAAACGGTAATAGAATAAGTACTGAATTTTAAATATAAAACGAAAGTTTTAAGAGTGTCTTATAAAATATTTGCTTATGGAAGGCATTAAACAACAACCGGCAGTTAAAGTAATACTTTCGAAAATCAAAGTTCGGAAATCACTCCCAAAAAATTATGATGTTTTAATAATTCAATAGTGAAAAGTCAAGGTTTGGGGGAAAACTTTATCATTAGAATCAAAAGTTAAAATTCTAATACTATTTTTTATAGAAGAGAAACATTCTGGAGAAAATATGGCAACTCTTGAAGAAATTGCTTTAAAAGAGATTAAATCAAAGGAAGCGCTGCTTTTTTTGTGGAAACATCTTAAAAAAGATTTTTTACCAGTCTTTTTAGGTATATTATGCCTTAT
>JAAYUW010000054.1 GCA_012517545.1 Exilispira sp. | reverse complement strand
TCATTAAGCATAACATCAAGTCTATGTAAAGCACCAAGAGCTGCAATCTCAGGCATACAAAGACCAGAACAGTAATTGACAAGCCTGACATACTTCCCAATTTCAATAGAAACCTCATCCAAAGCAGCTCTCATGATTTTAAAATTTTCTTCAGTTGCGTATGTCCCCCCAAAACCTTCTGTTGTTGCACCATTTGGAACATAATCCAGTAATGATTGAGCCGTTGATCGTATAACTGCAATTATATCAGCACCTGCTCTGGCAGCATTTTGAGCTTGAACAACATCCTCATAGATGTTACCTGTTGCGACAATCAAGTAAAGATAAGGTGGATCTGATTCTGAAAGATTGTTAATCATTTCTTTTCGTTTAATAACATTTGATTCTATGATAGAAGCTCTCTTTTTAGCTATCTCAAAAGCTTTATCTTTCACAACATCAAGTGGAAGAGGTTCAATTTGCGAAAATCGAAGAGATTCATCAACTATCTTTGCACAAAAATCTTGCATAGATAAACCAGTTTGAAGCAAGCCATTTATTAAAAAATAAGTAACACCTCTTTCTATAAGCTTTTCTTTTTGCAATTTTTCAACTATTATATTGACATAGGGAAGTTGCTCATTTTCGCTAAACCATTCAACACCGAAAAGCCTTAAAATGGCTCTCTCTACTGTAGTTGTCGATCTAGGTTCAATAAAATCTTGAACCTGCAAAACTATTTCTTTTGCGTATTGTCTGGATTCATCAATAAGCTTTTGGTCAAGATATAGTTTCGAATTTGTAGGTTTGACTTTCATAATTTATAACCTTTTCCGAAATAATATTTCTGATAAACCACGGTTTATTTTTAAATAATAAATTGGCAAAAACAAAAAATAAAATCTTCGTCTCTTTATTTTATTTAAGTGTAACAGTAATAAAATTGTGATTGTAAATAAAGTCAATGAAAAAATTAGACTCTTCAAGCCTAAATATAGGAAACACGTAAAAAAAATTAGCTCTTTTTCGCGAATTTTTAACTGTTTTAAACAGTGAAGAGTGAAAAATCAAACGCATTTTAGAAGACAAAATGGTAATTTAAACAACAAAAAAATTATATCAGGTAATTTGATTTTTACAATTATTTTTATATAAAAAATGGATGTTTTATTGACAATATTAACAATTAGTTTAATATAAGCCATCATCGTTATTTGTAGTTTTTATTTTTGGTTCATCCGGCAAATTATCTTTGTTTTCTTCTTTAGTTTGTATTACCAGGCCATACAAAGAAAAATTGCGATGAGCGAAAATAAACAATTATCTTTATTTATTATTGTTATAAGGATTTATACATTTCTATTTTTTAAAATAAGCCTACACTTACCGGATGAACGAGTATATGTATTCTATGCTATACAAATATTGTTTTAATGTTAAAAAGAATGCATTAACCGGAAGTACCGTTTTTTTAATAAAAAGCTTTTAAATACTATTAGATTAAACTTTTAGAATGAAAGAAAAGAGATAAACCCGGGGAAACAACTGGTAATAAGATGACTAACAACTTATCGTTTGATGAGAGCAAGATTTTTGATGATCTTACATATTTTTTTTTCAAACTTGATATTCAGAATATTTATATTTTTTTACAAGCTGAAAAACAGACAGATAGATTTTTGCTTATATATTCATTTCCCCGATTAGATTATAATGATAAACCTTTAACTCTTAAAGATATACAGGCTATAAAATTTCAGAATTCTCTCAATCTTGAAACCATAACTGTTCTTGACAGTAAAATAAACCTTACTTTTCTTTTTCCACCTGATTCTTCAAAAGGCGAAAAATGCGTTGAAGCAATTATTCCTTTGATCAAATCATATATAACAATGATTTTAACTAATTTCCAGAGTTTAAGTGATCAGATCTTATCATATATATATCGATTCACCTTATTAAGTATGATAAATGAAAATCTCTCAATTAATAGATCTGAAAAATATTTTAACGATTTAATAAACATTGTTGTTGAAAAATTGAATGCTTCATATGGACTGCTAAATTTGCACTTTATGGTAAACAATCAAGATATTGAGAACTCTTATCTTTCCAGGAATTATGAGGAAAGTAACCTTTTAAGTATTGATATTGAATTATCATTTGAAAAACAATTTGCTGGCATGCTAAGATTATACTTTAATAATGATAAGATAGATTCATTGAAATATATCAAAAAACTTCTTATTATTGATAAAATAAAAGAAAATTTAAGTTTTTTGATATTTGCCTTTTTTTATTTGAATGAGCAAAAACAATATATAGAAAATCTTGAACAGGTTCTTGTCCAGAGTAAAAGTGAAATAAAACAAAAGAATCACCAATTGCTTAAAAATTTGCATATAATTTCTGAACTTGAACAAACAAAGAATAATATTTTTAACAAAATATATCATCAGCTTCTTACACCTTTAAATTCTATTCTTGGGTTTACAATGTTTATCGATAAATTTCAAAAAGATAATATCCCGATAGATATTTTAGGTGATATTGAGAATATTGAAGAAAATGCATATTTTTTATTGTATAATATCCTTGATATTATAGATTATTCCAGGTTGACCGAAGGTAAGATAGACTTTATATTTGAACCATTTAACTTTAGTGAGATATATGAGGTTTTGAGAAGAATTATTGACTTTTTGCAGAAATATTTTGGTAAAAAGGTTGATTTTAAGGTAAGTGAGGTTGATTTTGTTTTTATTCATGATTATAAACATATTGAGCAAATTATTTTTTCCTTATTATTTTTTCTTTTATCAAATAAAAATATTTCTTCATATCAAATGAATATAAGTTTTGAAAAAAAAGAGAGAGATTATATTCTTGTTGCAATAAATACGAACTCGCCGGTGTTATCCAATGAATACTTTGATAAACTTATATATTATAAAGAAAATATCGACTTGAAAAGTATTAAAGAATTTGCTCTTGAAGATTTTATGGCTTATTGTACAGTTCAATTATTATTGAAATTAAATGATGAAATTGATATTGAAAACTTGAATTATTCTGCTATAATTAACTTAAGATTGTATGATAAGGGAGAAAAAAATGAAAATGTATAAATCTCGAAGAATTTTTATTTTTCTATTTTTTATATTATTAATATCAATTTTTTTTGTTTCATCTTCCAATCCATTTGCATCCCTTACCTCAAATCAAAAAATATTGTTAGCAGCATCATATTACAAGGTTGCTTTATATTATTATGATAAAGGTGATACACAAAAGGGCGATGAGTTTAAAAATGTTGCAAGATATCTTGATCCCAATTTTCAAAGCAGAGAAATCGATCTTAGTTTTACAAACAAGCTTACAGATGAACAGATAGAGCAAAAGGTTAAAGAGTCTAGAGATAACGCCGATAAAGTGATTGAAAGATTCTTTAAGGATAGTTCTCAAAGGTTGGAAATTCTTTCCTATCCAGTTTATAACCTTAATAGTTCAGATCTTTATTCTAAAGAAAATATAGATACTCTTTTAGCTATGGAGCCGATAAATAGTTTATTTTCTAAAGATATTAAAATAATTCCTACAACATATGAAAAGGCAAGCCAGCTTTCCTCTTTTCTCCCTCTTGTATACCTTCCTGAAGACTTGATTTTTATAGTTACAGATGCTGATAATCAAGAGTTACTTGTCGTTCTTGAAAGGCAATTTGGTCTTAATATCAAGATTATTGGTTTCCTTCCTATTATTGAAAAAACAGTTGTTAAGTAGGATTTAAATTTTAGTTTAACGAAAAATTGAGCCAAAAGCAACTTGAAGCTGCATTATCTGAATAATTTTCAATAAATATTTAACCTTTGAATATATCCAGTAGTATTATTCATAGACTTTTAAGCATACAATCTTTTTCCCGAACTTTAGAGTAAAGTTATATTTTTATGGACTTTCAATTTTGACTGTTGTACTCGTATTTAGTTGTGGAGGATCTATTTTTATCTTATTATATTTTAATTCGTATTGATATTTATTTTTTATTTTGTATAATATGCTTGCTCAAAGATATAGGAGCCATTTAGGCATAAAAGGGAAAAGGGTGAAAGTCCCATACGCCCCCAGGCACTGTGATGGCTTTATGCTTTGCTATATACCACTGCCATTTTTGGTGGGAAGGTTGCAGAGTTTGCCTCAGTCAGGAGACCTTCCTATATCTTAAAGCTCTTAATTGCTTTTCTTTGCATAACCTGTTTATGTAGAAAAGCTAAGAGCCTGTTTTGAGGAGATATCCGCTAGGGGAGGGTTATCTTCTCGTTGGAGATATTCAAAATAACTTCTTTGATATTCTTATATTAGTTATTTTGTACTTCAATATGAGCCAAACTCCCCTCCAAATCTTTTTGGAGGAAATATGAGAAAAAATCTAAACTTTTTTTGTCTTCACTCGAAAAAATTTTCTTTAATTTTTCTACTTCTTATTTTACTTGTTCTTTCTAGCTGTGTTTTTCAAACTGGTGTTCTTGATGTTTTTAAAGATTACATTTTGTTTCTTAATAGCACTGGAAATGTTATCTCACCCTATGATATTGCAGGTGACGAGTTTATCGATGCAATACCTGTTGGTGAACAGGCCAATGCAAACTATGCTCCTCAACAGATAATTGGTTCGGATAATTACATTTATGTCGTAAATTCTCTCGATAATTCTATATCTAAATTTACCTTAAATCTTGGTTTTATAAAAAAATATTTATTGCCACCGGGAACAAATCCTTACAATGCGTTTATCGATGGCGGTTATATGTATATTTCAGGTAATGTTTCAGGTAGAGTCTTGAAACTTGATCTTGAAACTGATAAAATAACTTCAAGTGATCAACTTTATCAAGAGAATTGCGGTTTGCAGACTATTGCAAACTTTGGTACCGACTATCTTTTAACCATTAATACAAATTATAACTTAAATACAAATTTATATGAAGACAGTAAATTGTACATTCTCAAAAAAGATAATATGCAAAAGGTCGCAGAGCTTGATCTTTCACAGGCTTTTACTGGACTTGATCTTGTTAACTTCACACAGGCTGTTGTCCATGATGATAATCAGATAGTAGATCTTCTTGCTACAGGGAACTACTACAATCAATCTGGATTTCTTAGATTGAAAGTTACTCAATCTGGTAGTTCTTTTTCTTTTGAAAAGGTATCTTCATCAAAACTTTCGGATGGAGAGTATATAGGTGGTGTTTCAACAACTTATGATGGAGCTCTTTACTTTGTTACAAATTCAAATTTATACAGGACAGTGCTGGATGATAGTACCGTTACATTTAGTTCGGGAATAGAAAAAAATAGCAATATAGAACTTGAAAATCACCAGATTTCAGTTGTAAAGATAGGAGAACTTTCTGATGGTGTATATATAACAATTTTAAATACACCATGGAATAAACCAAATCAGTTTTCTTTGGTTAAATTAACAAATTTTAGCTTACTAAACTTTTCAAAATTTGTGGAATTTAGCGGTTATCCGGTGGACTTTTACTATCGAAAAGGTCGGTAAAACAGAATTTAATAATGCTCCTGAAATAAGGTCTAATAAAAAAACTATCTAAAAAATAGTTACAGGAGCGCTATTTATTGGAATCTTAGGAAAAAGTCTTATAAATACGGGTAATATGAATATTTATATGAAAAAGCAAAAATCAAATATTTTTAAATTTAGAAAAAATTTATTGCTGTTCTTTCAAAAGATTAGTAGTATATCTTCGAAGCCCATCATGCTTGCATTTATTTTAGCTTTGCTTATTCACATTCTTTTGATTTTTGCTTTTTCTATTCATACAACAAAGAGTAGTCTGGCAGAGACTAAAGATGTTATATTGCAACCTATAGATATAGAACTATTATCAAGTTACAGCTTTGTTGAGTATCTTTCTTATGGTGAAAATGAAGAGTCACCTTTAAAGATAAGGCAAAAAGTCTTTCAAAATGATATAAATATTAAAAGCGATCAAAGTAAAAATTCATATAATTCAACCAATTTTATATCTAATGACGCTTCAAAAGGAAATAGTGCTGAATCATCTGAAAAAAATATCAACAAAATAGATGGGAAATCTCCAGAGAATTCACCTGATGTATCTTTGGAAAACATTGGCACTGGTGGTAACTCAAATCAGAAGGATGGTGAATTTATAGAAAATTCACCTTCTATCAATCCAGCTGGAGAATTTTTATATGATGAAAATTATCAAAATTTCTCTAACTCTGCTATTTCGAATCCTATTAAATTCTGTATAAATTCATCGATTTTTTCTTATCCAATAGAAGCTGTAAAATTAAAGATTGAGGGGAAGGTTATATTAAAACTTAAGGTAAATAACAAGGGAAATGTAGTAGATGTAGAGCTAATACAAAGTTCTGGAAATAAGTATCTTGATGATTATACCGTAAATAAGGCAAAATTGCTGAAATTTAGTTTTCCGACTAATCTCTCCCTTCAATTTCCATTATCTTTTACTCTTGGAGTGGTATATAAATTAAAAAATAAGTCCACGCAATTTGAGTAGACCAGGCTTTGTTTCTATAAAAAAAATCTTACTGACAATGATCACTTTTTTTAATGAAGGTATTATTCTCGATAAAGTTATTTTAATAAGCATATGCAAAAATGCATAAAATAATTAAAAAATAGATCAATATAAAAAAACTGAATATATGAGATTTGCTTAATATAATAGTGGTGAAATTTGAAATTTATTTTTTAAAAAATGGAATTTAAAATGAAGAATAAAAGTTTGTATTTATTCATCTATCTATTTTTAGTGGTAATCTGTCTTTTAATTTTTCCCGATTCTCTTTTTGCTCAGGATTCTACTATTATTGTTAGTTCTGATGAATCCGATTCTGAAAATTCTGCTGATCAATTTGCAACTACATACGATGAACAACAGCTTTCCGAAGAGCCAGCTCAAACTGTGGCAGAGTTTCTAAGTCAAAAAAATGTAGTTTATATAGCTTATGGAAGTGACGATTCTGAGGTAGGTTATCTTACTTTAAGAGGTTTCAGTTCAGCAAGAGTTGCGATTTTTCTGGATGGCGTTCCTGTTTCTCTAAATTACCTGAATGCATTGAGATTACCCCTTTCTTCTATAAAGAAGATAACGATATATAAGGGTAACGTGTCTGCTTTATTTGGTTCAAATGCTGTTGGTGGAGCAATAGTTATCTGGACAAAAAGTGCAAAAGATCAGCAGGTTGAGTTTATAAATGCTGATTTATCCTCAATATTAAATTTTAGTTTGTTCTTTCATTTATCGAGCTTTTCAGAGAATTTTGTCTCTATTTTTGATATCCAGGCAAAGTATTATATGAGTGACTATATTGATTCTTTTGGTAAAAATGATTTTTATGACATTTTTTTAAGATATAATTGTATAGTAAATGAAAAATTCAATTTTAATTTTCTTTTTGATATATATAGAAAATTTTTACCAAATGATATTCAATTTCCATATGAAAATACTTATCAGAATTCATTATTTTCGATGTTTACTTTTGCTTATAGAGATTTTATTTTTAATTTTCAATATAATTATCAAAAATTTATCTGCAATGATTATATCTATGATATTGATGAGGGGTGCCAATATTTGCAAATTTATCTTAAGCAGATGCTTAAAATATTAAATATGGAAAAGTTAGATCTTAACTTATCATTATCATTGCAAACTCAATATCTTAATGATGAGTCTTTATCTTATGATTCTCTTTTCAGGATCCTGTCTTCTCAAGCAGCAAATTTGTTGTGGTATATAAAAGATGATCTTACTTTCTCGTTGACAGTCAGCTTAGATATCTGGGGAATTTTTGATAGTGATATTTCATTTTATTTCATTCCTTCAATATTCCTGGGTATGAGTAAAAGTTTTAATATTAATCAATTTGACAGTTTGAATCTATATTTAAGGGGATCAACAGGTTATAGATTTGCCTCTTTTGAAGAAATGTACTTATCTTATGGTTTTATCGCAGTAGGAAACGAAGATTTATTGCCAGAAAGGTCTATAGGGGCTGAGTCTGGTATTGAGTTAAAATTAAGGCAGGACACCTTGAATCTTTCAATTTACTATTACAATTATGAGAATTTTATTGTCTGGGTAAGAAGATTTGATAATAGATGGAAACCATTAAATTTTGAAAATGGATATAGTTGTGGAATAGATCTTTTTTATTCTCATATATTTGCAATTAATGAAAACTATTATATAGAATTTGATCTAACAGCAACTCTGACCATATCCAGGATTACAAAAAACAGCAGTATTTCAAATGAAGTATTTGTTCCATATATTCCAATCTTTAATAGTTCGACTGATCTTGTTCTTGTAAAACTTGGTAAAATAAAATTCATGCTCCAGTGGCAATATTGTAGTTTAAGATATTTAAATATTGAAAATTATAATTATCTTGAAAGCTATAACTTGATTAATTTATCATTGAATTATACAATAAATGAGAGATTGGTTTTTAACTTAGCTCTGAATAATTTGCTAGGGACTACATATTACAGCTTGCTTTACTATCCTTCAACTGGAGTAGTTTTAGATCTTGAGACAATATATTATTTTTAAATATTTGCTTTTTATGTTATTACTATGAACATAAATGTAGATATATAACAAAAGTTTTTTCGAAGTAAAAGTCTCTTATCACATTGATAAAGGGGGAATTATGGATGAATTAAAAGTTATCGATTTAGATCCATATTTAGCTCCCTATAAGAAATTTTATCTTAACTTTGAACAAATATATAAAAAAAAGAAGGAATCAATATTATCTGGTTCAGATATTACGGAATTCGCAAATGGGTACCTTTATTTTGGGTTTCATTATGAAGAAAATTTTTTGATATACAGAGAATGGGCTCCAAATGCTTTTGGGATATATTTAACGGGAGATTTTTGTGATTGGGACACTTCAAAATACAGGCTTGAACCCTTGACGAATGGCATATGGGAAATAAAAATTCCAGTAGAGCAGCTTAATTTTAAAAAATATCCAGAAGGAATCAAGGTAAAATAATACAATATAACAGCTATCGGAAAACATTATAGAATACCATTATATGCAAGATATGTAATACAGGATCCAGAAACACTGGATTTTTCAGCTTTTTTGCTTCCACCTGATAAGGATACTGCATATAAATGGAAAAATTGTAATAAAGATGCTCTATATTCAAAATTAAAAAGACCTTTACTAATTTATGAAGTTCATATTGGTATGTCAAGTGAAAAGGAAGGCATTACTTCATATAAGGAATTTACCGATAATATTTTGCCTTATATAAAAGATCTTGGATATGATGCCATTCAGCTTATGGCAATTATGGAACATCCATATTATGGTTCTTTTGGATACCAGGTATCTAATTTTTATGCTCCATCATCAAGATTTGGATCTCCTGTTGATTTGAAAAGACTTATAGATGAAGCTCATGGACTGGGTTTACTTGTAATCATGGACCTTGTCCACTCTCATAGTGTTAAAAATACAAATGAAGGGATAAATCTTTTTGATGGAACAGAAGAGCAATTTTTTCATAAAGGTGATAGAGGAAATCATCCATTATGGGATTCTAAACTTTTTGATTATGGAAAACCTGGAGTTATTCATTTTTTATTATCAAATATTAAATACTGGTTAACAGAATTTAACTTTGATGGTTTTAGATTTGACGGTATAACCTCTATGATATATACCCATCATGGACTTGGAAAAATATTCAGTTCATATAAAGATTATTTCACCTCTGAGACAGATCTTGATGCGCTGGTATATCTCAGATTAGCTAATGAACTTTTACATAAAATTAATACATTTTCTATAAGCATTGCAGAGGATGTAAGCGGTTTCCCGGGCATGTGTCTTCCTGTAGAATTTGGAGGTATTGGTTTCGATTACCGTTTATGAATGGGTATCCCAGATTATTTTGAAAAAACTTTATCTGAAATACCTGATGAAAATTGGGATCTTGGACAGCTTTGCTATACACTAACATCTAAAAGGCCAATGGAAAAAGTTATTGGGTACGCTGAGTCACACGATCAAGCTATGGTTGGTGGTAAAACAATATTTTTTAGGCTTGTTGATAGAGCAATTTACGATAAAATGCATATCACTGATGTTGATATTTCAATAGACAGGGGAATAGCTCTTCATAAAATGATAAGATTTATCGTCTTATTGCTTGGTGGGGAAGGATATTTGAATTTTATAGGGAATGAATGGGGGCACCCAGAATGGATAGATTTTCCACGAAAAGAAAACAATTTTAGTTTTGTTTATGCTCGAAGATTATGGTTTCTTGCTAAGGATGAAAATTTAAAATTCAAATATCTTTTAAATTTTGAAAAAAGCATGATTAAAAATTTTAAGAATTTTCATAACTTTATTCCATATAATGTAAGTATGCTAAGAGTAAATGAGAAGAATAAGATAATTTCCTTTATTCGAGATTCTATCTTGTATATATTCAACTTCCATCCGATAAATAGCTATACAGATTATCCTGTTGAGATTGACCTTAATGACATATTGAAAAAAAATTTTGAACAATTTGATCGATCTGATAAATATTCTCTTAATTTAATATTTTCAAGTGACGATAAAATTTTTGGTGGTTTTGATAGAGTTGATAAAAATATTGATTACCCAATTTTTAAAGAAGCAGATTATAGTTATATAAAATGTTATCTTCCAAACAGAACTGTGCTGGCTTTCAAATTAAAGTAAAAAAGGTTGCTTTAAAGCAACCTTTTTATAAATAAAGTTTTAAAATATTATTTTTAGTTTCTTATCCAGGTTTCAATTTATAGTATTTATATTTTCAATATCACGCTTATAAAATACATCCTCTCTATTTTACGATTCCCGGATTTGGAATTTTCTACTATAACTCACACTCAAGAGATAAAAGCCGTTGTTCTTAAGTGTGTAAGATCTTAAAATAGTGAAATACTTTACTTTTCAACAACAGCAAGTATATCAGTGTTTTTCAATATAAGATATTCTTCTTCTTCGATTTTAAGTTGAGTGCCTGCATATTTGTCGTAAATAACCTTATCACCAACTTTTAATTTAATCTGATCACTTTCGCCTATAGCCTCTACAAGACCTTCTTGAGTCTTTTCTTGAGCTGTTTGAGGTAAAAATAACCCACCTTTTGTTTTTTCTTCAGGTGGTAGTACTTTAACAAGGACACGATCGCCTAGTGGTTTAATCTTCATAAGATCCTCCTGAAAATGATAAAATCTTTAAATAAAATATAACAAATTAATCAAATAAAAGTCAATATATAAATAAAATAAAAAGAAAAAATATTTTAAAATCAGATAATACTTTTGTTTTATTATAATGATGATTCTACAACAAGATATAATGATTCAAGCAAATTTGCCTTTGAAATATCTTTTTTACCTTCAAGGTCAGCTATGGTTCTAGCGACTTTTATGACTTTTTCAAGTTTTCTAAATGATTGTCCTTTTTTTTTCATATAATCGAATAAAAAAAATTCGAGTTTATTATCAAGGTGAATATATTTATTAAGTTGAGTTTTTGGAACTTTTCCATTAAAAAATGATAAAGTTTCACAATCAAGATAACGGTAATACTGGATCTCGAAAGCTTTTAAAACTTGCTGGTACATTTCATAAGAACTGCTAGTTTTTTTTTCAAAGTTTGAAATTTCTTCATTTATGATAAAATAGATATCTACTCTATCTTTCAATGCACCAGATATATGGTAGTTAAATGTGACTCGTTGTTGTTCAGTGCATGTGCAGGTTCTTTTGCTTGAACCAAAATTACCACAATAACATAGATTGCTGATCATGAATAAAAGAAATGAGGAAGGTAAATTTATTTTGTTTTTTACTCTTGAAATGCTTACCTGTTGTTCTTCCAGAGGCTCTCGTAAAGATTCAAGTACCTTTTTATTAAAGAGATTAATTTCATCTAAGATCAATACACCTCTATGTGCTAGCGAAACTTCTCCAATACTTAGAGGAGTTCCACCACCTACGAGAGAAAGAACTGTGCTACTATGATGAGGGGAGCGAACAGGTCTGCTTTTAATAAACTCAAAATCGTTAATGCTAAATTGAGAATATAGATCCATAAGCTCATGTTGTTCAAAAAGAGTTAATGGAGGCAAAATACTTTCAAACATAAGTGAAAGAAGTGTTTTCCCAGTTCCAGAAGGTCCAGCAATATGAATGGAATGAAAACCAGCTGCAGCTATTGTCAGTACTCTTTTTATACTTTCACCACCAGAATAGTTAGAAAAATCATATCCTGGAGGGTCATTTTTGTTATTCTCACTTTTAATTATTATTTGTTCAAATTTCTTGGTAGTTTTTGTATTAAAATATATAGCATTATCTTTATTAAAAAAATTTAATAAATTTGTGTCATTTAACTTATTGGATTCTTCGATATTTTGTCGGGGAAACTGGCAATCTTTTTTTTCTGATAATATTTCCGTGACACCATTGATTTCTTCTTGAACTATTTTCCATGCATTGTCAAGTGTCGAGACGTTGTAACATTTTATTGGAATAGATAGGATGGAAGATGTGTTATTTTCAGGCACAATACAGGACTTGAAATTAAAATTTACAGCTCTAAAAAGATAAGGTATAATGTTTGAGGTGGTTTTTACTTTTCCAGAGAGAGTAAGTTCTCCAAGTATCAATATATCAGATAAAGAAAGTTCTATTTTACTGGCTGATAATAAAATAGCTATGGCAAGGGGAAGATCAAAAAGATTGGTGTTCTTCTGAATATCTGAAGGTATAAGGTTGATAACAATTTTAGCATTAATATTAATATTGCAGCAGTTTCTGAGTGCTTGTTTTACCCTTATAGAACTTTCTTCTATGATCTTCCCGGCTCTTCCAGAAAACACAAAACCTGGCAATCCAGAAGTTAAAGCACATTCAATATCCACTGGGTAACATAAAAAATCATTAATATAAAGTGTTCTGATGGTAACCATGTTTTATCTATTAATTGTATTTTATATATAATAAGTGCATTGTAATTTAAAAATTACATATAATTACTAAAATCTTTTTTATTTTGCTTTGAACTGTTTTCCGTTGTAATTTTATAATAGTCATATATATTTTTAATAACTTAAAAAAAGGCTTAAATATTGATAGATAACGATTGTATACTACTTTCTTATCAGAATTGTATCAGCAAATTAAGGTCGATTATAACTGAAGATACCCTTGTTGTGCTTAAAACTATTAAAGATGCTGGGTATCAAGCTTATCTGGTTGGAGGATATCTTCGTGATATATTGCTTGGAAGAGCAGATTTGCATAAAGATGTTGATATAGCAACTGATGCTTTTCCACAGGAAATTATGGAGCTTTTCAATAAGGTTATCCCAACTGGAATAAAACATGGGACTGTTACAGTTATTTTTAATGATCAATCTTATGAAATTACGACTTTCAGGATTGATGAAGAATATGGTGATTTAAGGCATCCAAATAGTGTTAGATATGTTTCAAATATTCACGAAGATCTTTCAAGACGCGATTTTACAATAAATGCTCTCGCTTATGATCCATTTAATGATATGCTAATAGATGATTTTCAGGGTATTGAAGATCTAAAACGAAGAATTATTCGAACTGTTGGGAACCCATCATTGAGATTTAACGAGGATGCGTTGAGGATTTTTCGTGCAATAAGATTTTCATCTACCTTAATGTTTGAAATAGAAGAAGAAACTTTTAAACAGATAAAAAAAAGTTGTGATCTTTTAAAAAACATATCGAAAGAAAGGATTAGAGATGAGTTTAATAAGCTCTTACTTTCAGATAAACCTTCTTTTGGTATTGAACTTCTGAGGCAATCAAATATTCTCAGCTTTCTTATTCCTGAGTTAAATAGTAGTTTTGGCGAGCAACAAAATGAGTATCATCTCCATGATGTCTATTATCATAGTTTATATAGTTGTGATGCATCATCTAAGTCTATTGTTATGCGTATAGCTGCACTTTTTCATGATGTCGGGAAACCTCGAGCGTTATATGAATGCAAAAGTTCTGGCATACAGGATAATGTTTTTTATAATCATGAAGTTTATTCTGAACAGATAGCATTAAAATTTTTAACTGAATATCGATATTCAAAAGCTGATATAGATATAATAACCAAGTTAATAAGATATCATATGTTTCACTACACTCAATCCTGGACAGATGGAGCAGTTAGAAGATTTGTTTCAAAAGTTGGTGAGGATCTTATTCCTTATTTATTTGCTCTTCGAGTTGCAGATAGAATAGGAAATGGTAAAAATATTGGGTACCCAGCGATTCTTATGACTTTCTGGGATAAAATTAGCCAGGTTATAAAAGAAAATCATGCTTTGAAGATTACAGATCTTGCAATAGATGGAAATGATATAATGAAAACCTTTGGTTTGAAACCATCTAAACTGGTTGGTAATATTCTAAAAGCCCTTTTGGAACTTGTACTTGATGATCAAGAACTAAATAAAAAAGAAATATTATTATACAAAGCTGAAGAAATATACAAAAAACAAATATCAAATTTAGATAACTTTGAAGAAATTGAGTGAAACATCAATTGAATTATCTACTTACAGGATTATGAACATAAAACCTATATTAAATATAAAATTATTTATAGGAATAGAAAAAAATTACAGTAATTACTCTAATATTTTATGCTTAAGTATAGTTACCATGGTATTTTCAATTATTTTTAAAGTCTTATTTTTAGCATTTGAGTAATCAGTTTTGATGTATAGTATTTGTTATGGATTTTGAATTTTTCATGCCATATACAAAATAGCGCTATATTAATGATGTTCTTAGATTGCACTATTTTAAAAATAACACTATTCTAAAATATCAATTTGAAATGGACTATTTTTAAAAGGAATAAGGATGAAAGATTTATCTTCATTAAACCTTGATTATGAGATAAAAAAAAGAATAGAAAAATATTTAAATATCTTGATTGATGAAGAAGAGAAAGAATTTATCGAAAAATGCATAAACGAAGAAGATATTGAAAAGTTGCATCAAATGTTTTATAAAGACCTTGAATTTGGTACTGGAGGTATGAGAGGTCTTTTAGGATATGGATCTTCCTGTATGAATATAACAAATGTGGCAAGAGCTGCCCTGGCTGTTACAAAATATTTTTATAATATCCATTCAAATATAAAAAATAACGGAAAAGTTTCTGATCTGAAAATAGCTATCTGTTATGACACAAGGAAAAATTCTCAACTTTTTGCAAAGATTACATCAATAATAGCTGCCAAAAATGGTTTTAATGTTTTTATGGTTAAAGAACCTCTTCCAACTCCATTTTTATCATTTGCAATAAGAAAATTGAGTTGCGTTTGCGGTATTATGATAACAGCTTCACATAATCCAAAGGAATATAATGGTTATAAAGTATATGATAACACAGGGTGTCAAATATTATATCCTGCTGATGAAGAGATAGTTAAGTACTACAATAACATTTATGAGATTGAAAAATGTCGTATTGAAGAGTATGAAAGATTGCTGAATTCAAGAAATATACAATTTATTGACGATAGTCTGGTTGATGATTTTGTTGAAAGTTCAATAAATTACGATAACAATAAAAAAAATTATTCATTTTCGAACCTTAAGGTAGCCTTTACAAGTGTCCATGGAACAGGGATAACTCCCTTTAAAAAAATTGCTTCCAGGCTTAATTTTGAAGTCTTTTATCCAGAAAAACAAATATTACAGGATGAAAATTTTCCAACTGTGAAATCACCAGATCCGGAAAATAAGGAATGTCTGAAGGAAGTAATAGATAAAGGAATAAAAAATAATGCAGATATCATTATAGCTACTGATCCTGATGCAGATAGGGTAAGATTCGGTTTTAGAAATTCTGATTTATCATACTTTTTGCCTGATGGTCATGAGATCGCTATAATACTCTTTTATTTTTTATGTCTA
>JAAYUW010000053.1 GCA_012517545.1 Exilispira sp. | reverse complement strand
TAAACCAGAGTACTATTCACTTGAAGATGTCCCTGCTGAAAAAATTGAAGAAGAAATGAAGCTAGTCAAAAAGCAACTTGAAGATGACCCTGCTTTTAAGAATAAACCTGAGAATGTTCTTGAAAATATCATTAAGGGAAAAGCTAAGAATTCATTTATTGATAAAGTCTTTCTAGAATGTCCCTATGTTCGAGAACAATCTAAAAAAGTTAGAGATATATTATCCGAAGTCGAAAAAACCTTTGGTATAAAAGTTAAAGCAAATAAATTTTACTTTACTCAAATAGGTTCGTAAAACATTATTAGATCAGTTTAGCTTATTTTTTTAGGGCGATTTACTATGAGGGTACTTTTAAAAATAACAGGGGAATCAATTTTATCAAAAGATGAACCAATAGATTATGAGAAGATAAAAATATTGGGAAATCGCATTAAATTAATCCATGAGAAAGGGATAGAACTTGGTATTGTTATCGGTGGAGGAAATCTTTTCAGAGGAAAAGATCTTATAGAACATGGATTTGCTCCATTCAAATCTCACTATATAGGCATGCTGGCTACTATAATGAATGCTCTTGCAATTGAAGAGGTTTTTTCCACTCTAAATATTCCGGTCAGGATTTTTTCTGCCGTAGATATACCTAGATTTATCTCCTTTTTTTCTTTCAAAGATGTGGATGAATCTTTTAAGCGAAATAATGTGTGCATTTTTGCTGGAGGAACCGGTAATCCTTTTTTTACCACAGATAGTGCTGCTGCTTTAAGAGCTTTAGAATCCAGATGTGATCTTTTAATTAAGGCTACAAAGGTTGATGGAGTATATACAAACGATCCTTTAAAATTTGATGATGCAAAAAAGCTTGATTTTATATCATATGATAATTTTCTTGAAAATCGTTATGGAATAATGGATCTTACCGCAATTGACCTTTGCAAACAGGGGAAATTACCTGTAATAGTCTGCAGTCTATTTGAAAAAAATAATATTGAAAACTTACTTCTGGAAAATAAAAGAGTTGGGACCCTTATATATCAGGAGGATATATGGCCTATATCTTAGATAACATTTATCAAGAAGCAAAAAAGGCTATGGTAAAACCTATCATGGTACTTGAAGACGAATTTAAAAAAATTAGAGGAGCAAAAGCTTCACCTACAATGATCGAAAACTGTAAAGTAGAAATTGATCAAAAGTTTGTCCCTCTTAAAAATATCTCTTCAATCTCTACACCTGATGCAAGAACTATAATAATTTCCCCCTGGGAAAATAAAACTTTGTCTGCCATAGAAAAGGCAATACTTAAAGAAAATTTAAATATCACACCTCAAAATGATGGTAAAGTTGTAAAGCTTATTTTACCACAATTGACTGAAGAAACAAGAAAAGAACTTGTTAAAACTATTAAACAAAAATGTGAAGAAGCCAAAGTTGCCATAAGAAACATTCGAAGAGATTATTTAGAAAAACTTAAAAAGCTTGAGAAAGATGGGGAGATCTCTGAAGATGATAGCAAAGAAGGTGAACTAAAGATTCAGGAATTTACAAATAAAGCAATAAAAAAAGTTGATGAGATGTTCAAGGAAAAAGAAAAAGATATCATGACCATATAGTTTATTTTTGCCGAATTCATATTCAGATTCTTTTAAAAAAAAGCTTATTTGAATATTTTTCTAAATAGATTTTCGGGAGTTATATTAATTGACAGGACCTAAACATATTGCATTTATCATGGATGGCAATGGTAGATGGGCATTAAAGCAAAATAAACCTCGATTCTATGGTCATGAAGCAGGTATGGATAAAATTGAGCAAGTGTGTAATTGGTGTAAAGATTTTGATGTGCATATAGGATCGTTTTATGCATTTTCAAAAGAAAACTGGAAAAGACCTCAAAGTGAAGTCAATTTTATCCTCTCTTTAATAGAGAAATATTATAAACAGAAATTAGAAACCTTAAACAATAATAATATCAAATTTATCCATATTGGAGATAAGAAAGAACTTCCCCCAAAAACCTTATCCTGTATTTCTATATTAGAAAAAGAAACAGAAAACAATGATTCATTCTATCTTCTTTTCTACTTTAATTACTCATCAAGAGCTGAATTAGACAGAGCAGCATTACTTTTATCAGAATATATTGTAAAAAACGATATCAACTTACAAGCAGTAAACTCGAATACAGACATAAATCTTTCATTAAGTCTGTTTTTATATACTAAAAATTTTCCTGATCCTGACTTGTTGATAAGAACTTCCGGTGAACAAAGGATATCAAATTTTCTTTTATACCAGTTAGCCTATACCGAACTTTATTTTGAACCACAACTATGGCCAGAATTTACCAGAAAACATTTTGAAAAAGCTATCAAAAGTTATCAAAAGCGAGATAGAAGGTTTGGAGGTTTAAAAGGGAGTTAATAATTGAACTTATGGACCTCTTTTAAATAAGTTCAAATATAAGAAAAAACTCAAAAATCCAGATGATCTTGACCTTTTCAAATAATAAGCAAAAGTTGTAAAATATAAAGGATCAAACATGAGCGAATCAAATCTTTTACCAAGAATATTTGTTATAATAGTCGCCATCCCTCTTGTACTATTGATAATATTTTTACAAATTCCATATAGCATTCTCTTTGCGTTATTCCTTCTTCTTCTTTGTATTTTATCATCAAATGAATACGTGGATCTTTTGCTAAATGTTGATCATGATTTAAATAAGATTGTATTTATGATTCAGGCTATTTTAATTTATCTTTTGACATATTTGTATTCGCTTAATATTATAAATTTGTTTCCTTTTTTTATTATTGTTCTGTTTATCGTTATGTTGACAACAATTTTTTATCTATTTAAAAAGGAGATTGCTCTTTCTTTTCAAAATCTCGTTTTTCATATTTATGGTTTTTTTTATATTGTTTTTCCTTTATCTTTTGCTCTATGGTTTTACATTAATTTCAAATACTCTGCTGCATTATTCTTAATATTTTTAATAATAGTATGGAGTTCAAATATTTTTGGTTATCTTTTCGGACTTTTCTGGTTACCCAGAAAATCGCTTAACCTTCCAGTCTCACCAAATAAATCATTAAAAGGGTTCATAGGAGCCATTCTGTTTGGTACACTTATTCCATTTTTGTTAAACCTTTTTATAAAAGATTTTTTTAAACTCAATATTGGCAATTTAAATTCATTTATTCTAATATTTATTACCAACATTTTTTCAATAATAGGTGATCTTTTAGAATCAGGTTTAAAACGATTCTGCAAAGCAAAAGATTCCTCAAATAAGTTTAAAGGATTTGGCGGAATCCTTGATATGATAGATTCTATACTTTTTGCATTTCCTTTTTTTGCTTTAATACTATTATTTTTTTTAAAATAGATATTCAATTGGATTTTATCTTCGATAAAAATGGTGAAAAGCAAATATGAATAAATACTTTTCTTTATTTGGAGCAACAGGCTCCATAGGAGATTTTACCTTACATGTTATTGATAATATAAAAGAGGGGAAGCCAGATATTTTTTTATTATCTGGTAATTTACAAACTGAAAAGCTTGCAATACTCGCAAAAAAATATAATCCAGAATTTTTGCATATTCCTGAAAAAAAGAAAGATGAACTTTATAGACTTTTAGATGATAATCTTAAAAAGAGAATCAACATAATAAGCAGCTTTGATGAAATTTATGAAGCATATCATAATGTAAACATCTGGGAACATTATATCATAAATGGTGTTATCGGGACCGGTGGTATGTTGCCATCTTTTTTATCTCAACATTTTAATATAAAATCTGCAATTGCAAATAAGGAATCTGTTATACTAAGCCATGAACTATTTGAGGATCTTGACACATCTTTAATTTATCCACTTGATAGTGAACAACATGGAATATATAAAATTCTCCCATTTATAAAAAAGGAAGAGATAGAAAATATTTATATTACGGCTTCTGGTGGTAAAGCATATAAAAAAACAGATGGCGAAATTTCATCTTTAAATCTTGACGATGTTGTAAAACATCCAAACTGGAAAATGGGAAAAAGGATAACAGTAGATTCTTCCACTGGAGTTAACAAAGCTTACGAATACATTGAAACGCAAGCTTTATTTAATATTCCAAAGGAGAAGATAAGAATTGTTATTGATCAAAAATCTTTAATTCATGCGATAATTCAGGATAAAAAAAACAATTATTATTTTACAGTATCTACCCCTGATATGCATTTACCCATATTATCTTTTTTTGAGTCGATAGGAATATATTCACAGATAAAAATAGCACCATTGAGTTTTGTTGATTTTCAAGTTCAACTTACTGATATTCTTTCAAAATCTTATCCTATTCTGGGACCTTTTATAAATAATTATGACAGATCATTATTTGCTGGAACATTTTTGATAGTCCTTAACAATAGATTGCTTGATAGTTTTTTTGATTACAAAATTTCTTTTTCTGAATTAAGAGACAAACTTTGTCAAATTCTTCAAATATTGTTTCAAGATCGAGATGATATTTATCAGAGTTTGTTTAAAAATTTCAATAAGCTTTCCTTTAAAGATAAAGATTCGTATATTAAAATTAATGAGTTTTTAGACATAATGAATAAAATTGTTGAAAAATTTGTTTAATTTTCTGGAGGTTTTCTTGTATGACAATAATTTTCTATGCTCTTGCCATAATAGGATTCTTAACTTTAGTGTTTGTTCATGAGCTTGGACACCTTGTATTTGCAAAAATTTCAAAGATAAATGTTGTTAGATTTTCTATCGGATGGGGAAAACCAATTGTAGAAAAAAAGATTGGCGAAACAGTTTACCAAATAGGTATATTTCCCTTTGGTGGTTTCTGCCAGATGGCTGGAGAACAGATTGTTGATGATGCTCCTATCGCTGAAGGTGACTTTTACTCTAAAAAACCACTCCCTCGACTTCTTGCGGTAAGTGGAGGAGTTTTATTTAATCTTTTACTCGGTATAGTTCTCTTATCGTTTGCAGGAATGCTCCCATCTATGAATGTATATTTACCACCTGTTGTTTATATACCTGAATCTCTGTCAACCCAGCCTGCATATCAAGCAGGATTGAGATCCTTTGATGAAATTCTAAAAATAAATGGTAAAGAAATATATTCATTTACAGATCTGCAAACTATAATATCCCAGATCATGGGTGAAAAGTTGACGATCGAATACAAAAGAGATGGTCAAATCTCTACTGTTACAATAGTTCCAAATGTCGAAAGGAATACTGGTAGATCCGTAATAGGAGTTTATCCCTACATAAAACCTGTAATAGATACTGTAGAGACTAATTCAATTTTTAAAGATATTGGCCTGGAAAAAGGAGATCTTTTAATATCTGTGAAAAATGAAAAGAATATAAGCAGAAATATTTTATCAACTGCGGATCTATCGGAATTTTTAGAGAGTCATCTTTATGAGAATATTACCTTCACCTTCCAGAAAAAAGATGGCACAATCATTGAAAAATCAGCCTTTGTTGATAAACAATTTGATCCTGGTTTGAACTTTTATGTTGAATATCGAAAAACTCCAGGATTGCCTTTTTATAAATCTTTTATTATGTCTTTTCCTAAAAGTATAGACACACTGGATATGTTTAAAAAAAGCTTAAGGCTGCTTTTTTCCGGGAAGGTAGATGTTTCTCAATCTGTTTCTGGTCCGGTAAAACTTATATATATATCTTCAAAAGTAGTTCAAACCGGTCTTAAGAATGTTCTTGAGTTTTTTGCTCTATTAACATTGATACTTGGAGCAACCAACCTTCTTCCCATACCAGCAACTGATGGGTCTTATATCTTATTCTTTTTATTTGAATTAATATCAAGAAAAAAATTAAATCCAAAAACTATTTCGAAAATACAGACTGTCGGGTTTTTCCTGCTTTTAGCACTGATGATCCTTGTATTTATCAATGACATAATAACAATTAAAGACTTATTTTAGAATCTTTTTTTTTACTTTTTTTTTAAATTGATGTTATTGTATAAATAGGCTATTTATATCTGAATACAGGTAAATATGGAAAAAATCAAGATAAAAAACTTTTTTTCTTTTGAGGATTTAACGAAAAGAGATTATCCAAGAACAGAAGATGTTCGTGGTGCATTTTTTAGAGATGTGACAGCAATTATTCACTCTTATCCTTTCAGAAGGTTAAGGGGAAAAACACAGGTATTCTTTTCCCCTCGAAATGATCATATATGTACTAGAATGGAACATAGCCTGCATGTTGCAACAATAGCGGCTACCATCTCAAAGGCTTTAGAACTGGACAATGAGCTTGCCTGGGCTATTGGTCTCGGGCATGATATCGGGCACCCACCCTTTGGTCATCTTGGTGAAAGGATAATTGCGGATAAATTATTAAAGGATTCAGAATTTTCACATGAACTTTATTCTTATAGAGTATTAACAAAATTAACAAATTATGGGAGAGGCTTAAATCTCACATATGCTGTACTTGATGGAGTTTTAAATCATTGTGGAGAAAAATTTGAAAAAATTATTGACATAGATAGAACTCTGAAAAATCTTGATAATCTGCTACCAAAAAAGTATTTTCCTGTAACCTACGAAGGTTGTGTTGTCAGGATGTCAGATAAAATAGCCTATGTCGGGAGAGATCTTGAGGATGCTTTAACACTTAAGCTTATTCAAAAAAATGATATTCCATCAAATATTTTACAAACTCTGGGAGTAAAAAATAGTGAAATTATTGACACACTCGTTAATGATTGCATAAATACATCGCTTGCTGTCGGTAAAATAGCTTTTTCAGATTCTATTTACGAAGCATTTTTGCAGCTCATTGATTTCAATTATCAAGCCATCTATCTTCATCCTAAACTTAAAATATTTGAAAAAAATTTTTCAAGAGTAATATTGACTATATACAATTATCTCATGGAACTGTATAATACTTACGAATTTTCCTTCGATAAATATGGTTGTGAAAAAAATTTTCTTGCTCTTCGTTTTGCTGATTACCTGAAAAAAATGAAAGAATTTTATATTAACGAGAAGGAAAAATCATCTCTTTTTAATCCTGTTATAGATTATATAGCCGGGATGACAGATTCATATGCCATCGAATCTGTTCAGGAGATAATGCTCCCCAGGAGATTTCACTATGATCTTGAACTTGGTTCTATTTTAAATAGCTAATAGCTATTACTCAATTTATTGCTTTTTTAATATTTAATTGCGTTTTTTGTTGGTTTATTTAGTTTTGTATCTAATTTTTTTATTATTTATTTTTTGTCTAAAAATGTTTGCTTTTAATTCATAGAAAATCAAATCAGGAGTTATTTATGGATAGGAATCAAATCAAATCTGAGATTGAAAAAACTGTCAAAAGCATGGAAAATGAACTTGTTGATCTTTCCTGCAAATTTGTATCTTTTAACTCTGTTAATCCTAAAACTAATGGTCCAGGTGAAAAGGAAGTTGCATTATGGCTTGAAAATATAGTTAAAAAAATGAAATTTGACAGAATACTTCATATAGATGCGAAAGACACACAAGTACCTTATGGTTATAGACCCAACATTCTTTCCATTCTCAATGGACAGAGTGATGAAAAAACAATATGGTTTATGACACATATGGATAAAGTTCCTGCTGGTGATTTATCACTGTGGGAAAGTGATCCCTTTAAACCAATTATCAAAGATGGTAAAATATATGGTAGAGGAGCTGAAGATAACGGATCTTCACTGGTAGCCTCAATAATAGCCTTAAAAGCTATTCAGAAACTTGAAATAAAGCCCAGATACAATGTTGGACTCATGTTTGTATCTGATGAAGAAACGGGTTCTGAGTTTGGTATAGAGCATGTAGTTAATAACTTTAAATTCGGTAAAGATGACTGGTTTATTGTCCCTGACTCAGGTAATCCAGTTGGGAATGAAATTGAGATTGCTGAGAAATCCATAATCTGGCTTAAAATGACTACAGTTGGCAAACAAGCACATGCTTCGATGCCTCAACTTGCAAAAAATGCACACAGGATAGGCATAAAATGTGCGTTAGAGATAGATAACTTTATTCATGAAAAATACAATTTTGAGGATCCTCTTTTTACCCCTTCTGCATCTACTTTTGAGCCAACTAAAAAAGAAGCAAATGTTGAAAATGTTAACACAATCCCTGGAGTTGATGTTATCTGTTTTGATGGAAGAATACTACCATCTTATGACCTTGAAAAAATACTCACTGAAATAAGAGAGATAGCAGATAAATATGAAAAAGAGTATGATGTTAGCATCAAGTTTGAGATCCTCCAGAAAGGAATCGCCCCTGAACCCACACCTGCTGATCACCCACTTGTAAAGAGTTTTTCTTCTGCGTTGAAAGATGTCAGAAACTTTGATCCAAAGCTTGTTGGTATTGGTGGAGGAACATGTGCCGCTATTTTGAGAAAGGCTGGATTCCCGGCAATCGTATGGGCAACTATCGATGAAACTGCTCATCAGCCAAATGAAAATATTAGCATAAAGTATATGCTCGATGATGCAATTGTTTATGCATATTTCCTTGCAACCCTTTAGCTTTTAAGATAAAGATCAAACCTAAATGACAGGAGAATATATGTTTAAAGGAATCTTAACTGCTCAAATTACTCCATTCAAAGATGGTAAAATTGATATTGAAACTTTTGAAAGACTGGTAGAAAGACAAAAGCAAGCAAGTATCGATGGTATAGTCATAGGGGGCTGCACTGGTGAATCCTTTACCCTTGAACTTGAAGAGTGCCAGAGCCTATGGAAATCTGCTAAGAAATTTCAAAGCGAAACATTTAAAGTTATCTTTGGAGTTGCTCATAACTCAACTGCCAGGACACTTGAAATGATTAGTGTTGCGAATAAATACGATCCAGATGGATTGCTTGTTATAACTCCTTTTGCAAATAAACCATCTCAAACTGGACTTGTTAAGTATTTTACAAAGGTTGCTGAAGTTTCAACCAGTCCTATTATACTTTACAATGTACCTGGAAGAACAGCTGTTTCACTCAATGCAGAAACTATTTTAAAGCTTTCAGAGAACCCTAAAATCGTGGCTTTAAAAGAAGCTCTTTCAGAGTTTGATGAGTTTACAAGATTACGAAATATTATTAACTCCAATAATTTTTCCTTGCTCTCAGGTGAAGACTCCTTAACATTTCCTGCTCTTTGCATAGGCTGGAACGGAGTGATATGCACAAGTTCAAACCTTATACCAGACCTTTGGGTAAAGATGTACAGAGCCTTTTTAGAAAAAGATCTTAAAACAGCATCTTCTATTCACCTTTCCATGTTCAGCCTTATCAAGTCTCTCTTTGTAGAGGGAAATCCCGCTCCACTAAAGTATGCCATGAAACTTATGAAACTTTACAATGGTGAGTTGCGTGAGCCTCTCGTTGAGGTTTCAGATAGTTCAAAAAGCTTGCTTGAAAAAGAACTTAAAAATCTTAATTTAATTTGATTCTTATCTTTTTTATCTTATAAAAGATATTTATGCTTTATTCTATATATTTTTTCAAAACAGATTTTTCTATGTTTATTTATATAAAAAGAATAGTGCGCCACTTTGCTATATGAATCTGAAAATGATAAAAAAACACTTGGGATTAAAACAACTATTTATTAAATCTAAAGTGCATTATATCGCCATCCTTTACAACATAATCTTTCATCTCAAGTCTAAATAATTTCATTTCCTTTATCTTCTCTTCACTTTTATATAAATCCCAGTCATTATAATTAAATACTTCAGCCCTTATAAAACCCTTTTCAATATCTGTATGTACCTGCCCTGCAGCTTCTTTTGCCTTTGTTCCTCTTTTTATTGGCCATGCTCTAACCTCGTCTTCACCCACTGTAAAAAAGCAAATCTTATCTAGAAGAGAAAATGCATCCTTAAGCACTCTTGTTCTGCCATCTTCCTGTAAATTTAACTCCTTTAAAAATTCATCTCTTTCAGTCTTGTCCATATTCATGAGATCGTATTCAGTATCACAGGATATGAAAGAAAAGTTATAGAAATGATTTGCCTGAAATTTATCTTTGAGGTTTTTTATTATTCCATTTATCACATTTATTTTTTCATCATCTATATTTACAACAAAAAGAATGGGCTTTAGAGTGAGAAAAGAAAACCCTTTTAACTTGATTTCCTCATCTTCAGAAAATTCCAAAAATCTCAAGGCTTTACCAGCTTCAAGCTGTGTCATAAGTTTTTGCATAAGTTTCATCTCTATTTCGTCTTCTTTTTCCTTTCGCTTCTGCATAGTTCTGGTAAGGCTTGCCACTCTTGTTTCTACAGATGCAAGATCAGATATTATCGATTCATCTTCAAATCTTTTGATCTCATCCTCTATAGATAAACTACTTTCAGCAGTATAACCACTAAAATAAGGAATCAAATAGATCAGTGCATCTGAGTTTTTATATTCAGCTACCCTTTTTGAGCTATAAAACTCATCTTTGTCAACTCCTGGTAAATCAATAAATGTGACTTTTGCATTTATAGTCTTTTTTGGTTTATAATATTCTGAAAGTTTATCAATCCTCTCATCTGGAACAAAAGCAACGCCTATCTGTTTTTCATTCAAAAACTGTTTATATTCAAGCCCGGTCAATATAGAAAAAAGCCTGGTTTTGCCACTACTCTTTCTACCGATTATTGTAATTTCCATAATTTTATTTCCTTATCCTAGGTTTTTCTTTAAACTTATCTAAATTTTTTATCATATGCTATTTGTAATCTATCAAGAGCGATAGACAAAATCTTTCGACTGGTCCCAAAGTTTAACCTCATAAAACCTTCTCCACCTTTCCCATATATTTTCCCTTCACTAAGCCAGAGTTTTGCATCATTTTCAAAAAAATCAGGCAGCATATCGTCATCCAGTCCAAGATTTCTGCAATCAAGCCATGCAAGATATGTCCCCTCACATTGAACAACTTTAATCTTAGCCATATTTTCGAATCTATCTACTAAAAAACTAAAGTTTTTAGAAAGATATTTCAAAAGTTGCTCAAGGTATTCATCACCATATCTGTATGCTTTCTCAAGTGCAATTAAACCAAATATATTGTAAATATTAGCATTTTGAGCTAAAATTTGTCTATTAAACCTTTCTCTTATAGCTTCATCTTCAATAATTGCATACGAAGTTGAAAAACCTGCAATATTGAATGTTTTTGAAGGGGCTGATAAAGTAATAAGCAGCCTTTTAATATCTTTAGCGATAGTTGATATACATATATGCTTTTTATCTGAGATTATAAGATCTCCATGTATTTCATCTGAAACAAGGTAAACATTATTTTCCAGACAAAGTTCCGCTAATCTATTAAGTTCATCTTTATCCCAGACTCTTCCAACCGGATTGTGGGGACTGCTAAAAAAAATCATTTTAGGTTTCTCAAGCATAAGTTTTTCAAGATTTTCAAAATCTATCAAATATCTTCCATCTTCATATTTTAGCTCATTTATCAAAAGATTTCTACCAGTATATGCAACAGCATTCATAAATGGATAATAAACTGGTGTTTGAACTATTATGCTATCACCAGGTTTTGTTAGAGCGAGAATGCTTATATGAAGACCGGTTACAACACCTGGAATAAAAATTATATCATCTTTTTCAATTAAAAAATCTTTCTTTCTTCTGTACCAATCGATAATTGAATCATAAAAGCAATCATCCACAAATGAATAGCCATAAATAGGATGTCTTGCTCTTTTTTTTATTGCATTATTAACTTCTTTCACAGTGCAAAAATCAGTATCAGCCACCCATAGAGGAATAGCCTGCTCATCAATGTTGAACATTTTTTTAGCATCCCATTTTATAGAAAGTGTACCTTCTCTTTTATTTACCTTATCAAAATTATAAATCATAACCATCTCCTTTTCCCATAAATTGATCTAAAAATTTTCCCCGAATTTTCAACTGTATTTATGGCGAAGTTACCTGTTAACTTTCAATAATAATATAAAACCTTTTCCTCAACTTTAGACTTTAGACATTAGTATAAAACAATTGAATTAAGCATTTTAAATAAAATTTAACAACATTTTTTTAAAAAATATTTGTCGAATTATATTTAAATCATCTTGCTGGTTTTGAAAAAATCAATTTAATATAGAAATAGCAATTGAAAATAGGAAGATTTATTATAAATTTATTTAACTATCTAGAGTTGTTACCTATACACTTACTTTCGATGGAATATCAAAAACTACAATTTATTTCAATTATTTATGAGGTATAAGATGGATTTCGAAAATATTAAATTTAACTTAAAAAGCGGATATAAAACAGGATATATTAGCACAATTGGTGCGAATGCCTATGGTGTTATCAAAAGTGAAAATGAACCAGTTGTATTTGTTCCATATACTTTACCTGAAGAAAAGGTGGCGTACGAAATCATAGAATCCCACCAGGACTATTGCATGGCTCGCCTTTTAGATGTAATCGAACCTTCATCTAAAAGAGTAAAGCCAGAATGCCCAATTTTTCAAACTTGTGGAGGGTGTAATTTTTTGCATACAGATTATGATGAAGAACTAAAAATAAAGCAAAATGTTCTTCTGGAAACTCTAAAAAAGATCGGTAAAATTGAGCCAGATTTTGCTTTTGAGGTCATTTCTTCACCTATGAGATTTAACTATAGAAACAATGCTCATATAAAGACTACAAATGAAGGTAATATCGGTTTTTTCGAGAATAAAAGCCTCAATGTTGTTCCATTCCCCTCTTTTGAATGTAAACTATTGACTCTAAGAATAAATAGTTTTTTAAAACAACTTGATAGACACTTTTTTTTATTTACCAGAGGTTTTACTATTCGAGACGGGAAAGAGATCTATACGGCGCATCTAAATTATAGTTCTGATAGTAAATTTTGCGAATATACTGTAAATAACTTTACATACAGGGTCGGGATTTCAGACTTTTTTCAGGTAAACTCACATCTTTTGAACATTTTTCAGAGTAAAGTCGTCTCCCTTATTGACCCGTATTTAAAAACCGTTGAGTTGTATGGAGGAAGTGGATTTTTTTCTCTGCCTTTAGCTACGAAAATGAAGGAACTTACCGTCAATGAAATATCTTCAAGAGCGAGTGAAAATGGAAAGTATAATGCAAAATTAAATAAAGTTGATAATATAAAATTCATTGCATCAGATGCATCTATATTTATGAAAAAAGTTGATAATGTATCACAGATACTTGTTGATCCACCAAGAGCCGGACTTGAAAAAAATGTTATTGAATCTATTGAAAATTTAAAGATAAAAAAGCTTATTTATGTTTCATGCAATCCAGCGACCTTTGCAAGAGATTTTAGTTATCTTAGATCTTCTGGTTTTGAACTCACCAGCCTTATTCTTATAGACAACTTTCCTGGAACTTTTCATACTGAGCTTATAAGCCTGATAACCCGAGATTAGACTTCCTTGTAGTTCATTCTCTTTTTTCAATTTTTTCACTTTTTCTATATTATTTTATTCCAGAGTATTTTATTCGTGGATCCTCTATTTTATCTTTATTTCCTTTTTCTCAGACTTTTAGCTTTCAATTTACAATCTTCTGTTATTATATCTTATTATCCTGCTTTTAGCACTGAACCAGCAACTTTCAACTTTTCTATTTCACTTCATGACTTTTTACTATATCAAAAACGCAAATAGCCAAAAATGCTAAACTTATTTTTTATTTTATTTAATAGATATTATATAAAGCTGATAAAAAAAAAGGATAGGCGCTAATCATAGGGCCTATCCTAACAACCTGTCTGCTCGTTTACAGGGAGGAAGATTCACTATAATTTTCGGCAAACTGACCCACCGCTTTAATTAATTTTTTAATTTTTTTTATCTTTGCCTTCATCTTCCTTTTCTTTTACCATTATTAACTTTTCATTTATTCTTTCTATGCTAATGACTTTTTTATTAATCTCATCAAACTTAAAGATCAAACCATTTACAAGCCCATCACCCGATGCAACTTTATAAGATTTTGGTAGCATCGTTGTCAACTTTTCAAGGATTATTTCTGTTTGAACTCCAATAACACTATCATAAGGACCGGTCATACCAATATCTGTAATGTATGCTGTCTTATCTGAAAGAAGTTTTTCATCTGCTGTCTGAACATGCGTATGAGATCCAAAAACAAGGTTCACCCTATCAACTAAAAAATAACCACATGCAATTTTCTCTGATGTGGCTTCAGCATGAAAATCAAGTATTACGCAGTCAGCATCATCGAAAAGTTCTTTATTGTTAAAATAAAAATCGTTAAAAAAAGGTAATGGTGGATAAATAGGATCCATAAATATCTGACCTAGAAGATTTAAGATAAGAAACTTTTTTGAATTTTTGGTATAACTTAAAAAACCTTTACCCGGAGCCTTTTCACCAAAGTTCATAGGTCTTAAGAGATTTGGAGTAATATTGATATAATCAATTATCTCTTTATGTTTCCATATGTGATTTCCTGTTGTTATAACATCTACACCAAGGTCAAAGAGTTCTCTTGCATTTTTTGGGTGAATGCCAATTCCGCCTGAAACATTCTCACCGTTGACTACTATCAAATCTGGAAGAATTTTTTCTTTTTCATTTTGTAAAAATCGGGAAAGGGCTTTTCTGCCAGCTTCCCCGACTATATCACCAAAGATAAGAATAGTAATCATTAATCTGTATGCTCCACAACTCTCTTTTCTTTAACTACAGTTATTTTGATTCTTCCAGGATATCTAATCTTTGTATTTTGAATTATCTGTTTTTTCATATCTTTAGCTATCTGTTCCAGTTCATTCTCAGGAACCGTTGTCTTGACAAATAGTCTTATCTCCCTGCCAGCCTGTAAAGCATATGCATGTTCAATCTTATCCATGCGTTTTGCTTCTTTTTCAAGTTCGGTAACTCTGCTAATATAATCACCCCAGGCACCTTCATCATACCTTACTCCAGGTCGAGAACCAGATATCTTATCCGCTATTCTTACTATAACTGCTTCAACACTTTCAGGATATTCTTTCTCATCAAGAACAGAAGATGGAAATCCTGTTGCTTCATGATGCCAAGCAACAGCAGCGATTACCTCTTTTG
>JAAYUW010000052.1 GCA_012517545.1 Exilispira sp. | reverse complement strand
ACCGCCAACAAGAATTCCACCGAAGAAAAATGATGTAAGAATCGCCATAAGCGGATTTAATAAGGCAAGCCAGGCAACAATTATTCCAGTATATCCAAGATTTGCTGAGATTTGGTCAGGATAAGAAAGATGTCTGTGGATCGCAGCCACTTCACCAACTCCTGCAAGTCCTGCTAGACCCCCACTAATTATCATAATAATAAAAGATACTTTTATAAAATTGATCCCTGCATATTTTGCTGCATTAGGGTTTTCGCCTACTACCCGTATCTCATATCCATATTTTGTTCGATATATAAAAAAGTATAAAAAAACAGCAGCGATAAGACCTAAAATAAGTGTAATCCAGTGAATTCGAGAATTCTTTATAAGTGGTAAAATTGCATTGGCGGGAAAGTTATCGGTATAAGGAAAACCATACTGTGTTTTACCTTTCCATGGGCCATATATAAGATACTGAACTATCTGTGCCATGATATAGTTTAGCATAAGAGTAGATATTATATCATTTATACCAAGTTTGGATTTGAGGTAAGCTGCTATCATAGCCCAGAGAGCTCCACCTATAAAACCACCGAGGAACATAAGAGGTATTACAAGATCAACTTTTGGACCAATGTTCAAAGCTATCCATGAAGCAACTGTTGCTCCTGCTAAAAGTTGCCCCTCAGCTCCTATGTTCCAGAACTTGCCCTGGAATGCCACTGTAAGACCTGACCCTATGAGTAAAAGTGGTATCATCTTTGTAATTGTTTCCTTCAAACCAAACAAGGAAAAAAAAGATCCAGAAAAAATTTTATAAATCGCATAGAATGGGTTAATTCCTTTAAAAAGAAAAATAAAACTTGAAATAAAGATACCTAAAATCAAAGATGAAAGGTAGATCAGAAGCTTTTTTTTATTTGATATATATCTATTTTTTTCAATAATTAATTTCATCAATCTTCTCCAATTCAAACAAATGATATTAAGAGCTAGTTGAACCAGCCATCATCAGCCCAATTTTTTCCATGCTTATTTCACCAGGGATAAAAATACCAGAAATAGTACCATTGAACATCACCAAAACTCTGTCTGAAATTGTCAAAATTTCTTCAAGATCCTCAGAAACCAGCAAAATAGAGCATCCTTCATCTCGTTTTTTAAGAAAAAGTCTTCTTATATAATCAGTTGCAGCAATATCGAGTCCATAAGTTGGATGAGCTGCAATAAGAAGTTCCGGTTTTGAAGAAAACTCTCGAGCACAGATAAATTTCTGTATATTACCACCTGATAGAAGTTTTATGGGGTTATTTATCGAAACAGTGGTTATAGAAAAATCTTCAATGAGCTTTCTCGTGTGATTTTGAATTTTTTCAAAGTTTAAAATCATATTTTTACAAAAAGAAGGGGAATCATACTCCTTTAAAATAGAATTTTCCATTATCGATAAGTTAGGAACACAACCAAAAACTAACCTTTCCTCTGGTATATGCCCAACTTTTAGTCTAAATATTTCTTTGGCATTTTTATGGCTGATATCATGATTAAATATTTCAATCTTACCTTTACATGGCTTTCTCAGACCAGTTATAACTTCAACCAATTGCCTTTGTCCATTTCCTGAAACACCAGCTATGCCGAGAATTTCACCTCTATTTATTTTAAAGGAAATTCCCTTTACAGCAAAAGTATCCCTATCACTTTTAACCCATAGGTCATCTACACTTAAAGCAACCTTGCCCTCTTTTTTTTGTTTTTTTTCATAAGTTGATACAATTTCTCTTCCAACCATCATTCTTGCAAGTTCATTTT
>JAAYUW010000003.1 GCA_012517545.1 Exilispira sp. | reverse complement strand
TTTTTAAATTTAAAAACTTTTTATCTTTTGAAAGAAAGCTAAAGGAGATTGTAATGAGTAAAATTATTATTGTGGGTGGAGTTGCTGGTGGAGCAACAGCTGCAGCAAGACTCAGAAGACTGGATGAGAATGCACAGATCGTACTCTTTGAAAGAGGTAAATATATATCTTATGCAAATTGTGGTTTGCCATATTATATTGGTGATACCATTAAAGATTGGGATAACCTTTTTGTGCAGACTCCAGAGTCCTTTACAAGTAGATTTAATATTGATATAAGGACAAGACATGAGGTTGTATCTATAGATAGAGAAAAAAAAGAGGTCATTTATAAAAATCTCGATACTCAAAAGATAGGAAGAGAAAATTACGATAAACTTCTCCTATCTCCAGGTGCAACTCCATTTCGTCCACCTGTTGAGGGGATAGATGATAGTAGAATATTTACTCTTAGAAATCCAGAAGATACTGTCGCAATAAAAAGTTATATTAAAAATAATAAAGTAAGAAAAGCTCTGGTCGTAGGAGCTGGTTTTATAGGTCTCGAGATGGCAGAAAACCTGCACAACCTCGGACTTATGGTCACTATAGTTGAACTTGCTCCCCAGGTTATGCCAACTATCGACTTTGAAATAGCAAGTGAGGTTCATCAGCATTTAAAGTCTAAGGGAGTCGAGTTTTATCTTAATGACTCTGTCATAAGTTTCAAATCAGAAAAAAATAAAATTTATGCAATATTGAAAAGCGGTAGAGAAATATACAGCGATATGATTATTCTTTCTATCGGTGTAAGACCTGAGTCAAACCTTGCAAAAGAAGCAGGTCTTGAGCTTGGTCCACGAGGAGGAATACTTGTTAATGAGTACCTCCAGACATCGGATAAAGATATCTTTGCTGTCGGTGATGCTGTAGAAGTTAATAACTTTTTACTCAATAAAAAGATGCCTGTCCCACTAGCAGGACCAGCAAATAAACAGGCAAGAATCGCAGCAGATAATATGCTTCTTGGAGCAAAGAGAAAGTACCCTGGTGCCATAGGAACAGCCATTGCCAAAGTTTTTGATCTTACAGTAGCGTCAACAGGACTTTCGGAAAAAGTTATACAGAATGAAAATATAAACTATGAAAAGGTTTTGATCCATGGTAGTTCGCATGCTGGGTACTATCCAGGTGCATTACCACTTACCATCAAAGTCTTGTTTGATAATAAGGATGGTAAGATACTTGGTGTCCAGGCAGTTGGGTATGAAGGAGTCGATAAAAGGATAGATGTGGCTGCTGCGCTTATTTTGAAGGGTGGAACAATATATGATCTTCAGCAGTTTGAGCATGCCTATGCACCACCTTTTTCATCAGCTAAAGATCCTCTGAACATAGCCGGATTTGTCGCTGAAAATATATTAAATGGTAGGTTGAAACAGATTTACTGGGATAAACTTCTTGAACTGGATAAAAGTGATATATTTTTGCTCGATGTTCGAACAGTTGAAGAGTACTCCCTTGGTCATATAGAGGGTTCAATTAACATACCTGTTGATGAGATTAGAAAAAATATCGATAGAATCCCAAAAAATAAAAAGGTTATAATATACTGTGGAGTTGGACTTAGAGGTTATGTTGCCTACAGGATACTTTCGCAAAATGGTTTTCAAAACCTTTTTAACCTCTCTGGAGGGTACAAAACTTACGAGCATGTAACAGCAAAACAGGCAAACGAGGATATTTTTACAAATGATTATATTGGAAAAGATGATCTGATTTATCAATCAAACCCTCAAAATTTCAGCAATAAAAATGCGTATACAAATATAACTGAAAACATTGGAGGCAAAATGAATACAATAAATGTTAAGATAGATGCCTGTGGATTGCAATGCCCGGGACCTATAATGAAACTTAAGAAGGAATATGATAAGATAAATGATGGTGATATTCTCGAAATCACAGCCTCAGACCCTGGTTTCAAAAATGATGTTGCCGCATGGACTAAACTTGCAAAAGCCAGCTTACTTGAGCTTAGTGAAGAAAACGGAATAATAAAGGCAAAAATTCAAAAAGGATCTTCAAATACACTATCATCAGTCAGTCAGGTTCTTGCATCAACTGCCGGACAACAAAATCTCAACGATGCCACACTTATTGTGTTTTCTGACAGCATGGATAAGGTATTAGCTTCCTTTGTTCTTGCTCTTGGTGCAGTCAGTGCCGGAAGAAAAGTCACAATGTTTTTTACATTCTGGGGACTTTCAGTATTGAAAAAAAAGAAAAAGGAAAAGGTAAAGAAAGACTTTATGGGTAAAATGTTCTCAATGATGTTGCCTAAAAATACAGGTCATCTGAAACTTTCAAAGATCAATATGTTCAATATGGGTCCGAAAATGATGAGACTTCGAATGAAGCAAAAAAACATTGATCAACTGGAGTCAATGATGCAGCAAGCAAGAGAGGCT
>JAAYUW010000051.1 GCA_012517545.1 Exilispira sp. | reverse complement strand
ATATCCATATCACTTTTTGAATAAAATTGTATAAACTTTGGTTTTAATCTACTCATAAGTACAATGTCAATTGCAGTTATAGGGTATAGAGGGTCGAAGTTTAGATGTTGAGGAACATAACCAACAAGAGTCCTTGTTTGTATTGGATCTTCTGAAAACAACTTTATTTGACCACAGTCAGGTGTCAAAAGAGCGAGCATTAGCTTTATTAAAGTAGTTTTACCACCACCATTTGGTCCTATTATGCTTATAAAATCTTTTTCAAATATTGTGAAAGATAAGTTTTCAACAACAGGTTTTTCTTCATTTTTGTATCTGAAACTCACATTTTTAAAGTTTACAACTTCCTTCATTTTCTACCTTTTATTTTTTTATTCTTAACACTATTTAATCAAGCTCTACAAATAATAAATAGTATGCAGGTTGTTTATTTTTTAATTGGTTCAATATCTATTGGTTCAATGGCTATTGGTTCAATGGCTTAACAGTGTATTGCATGGCTTTATATATAGTCATGCAAAAAGCTCAATGCTATTGGTTCAATAGCTTAACCCTCTTAGTAGCAATAAAATCAGGATATTTAAAACAGAGTTTAGATATATGGTTTTCATTCTAAGAGGTTGTCTCAACAACTTATTTAAAGTAACCATCTAAAAGGCAATCATTCAAGTTTGAGTAGATTTGAAACAGGTCATAATCGATGATTTTTAAAGTAAAAACCTTGATACCTGTATTTTCTACAAGAGCCTGTATATCTTGAAGTGGTAATTCTGGCTGGACTATTATGAACTTAACTTTTTCAGCTTTTATAGTATCTATAAGTCTAAGCATGCTTTTGCCACCTGGGACTTTACCATCTATTTCGACACTTACCTGATTAAAGCCATAATCCCTGGCAAAATATGTTAAAAAAGGATGATAGACAAGTATCGGGATCTTTTTGCTATCCGGTAGAGAAAGTTTTTGCTTTATAAGCATCGTTGTTTTATTGAACTTACTATCCAGGTTATCTAATTTTTCTTTAAATACTGTAAATTTTGAGTAAAATCGTTCTTTATCTTCTGGAAAGAAATTACAAAGAGCTGTATAAGCATTTTCTGAAATTTTTCTAACATTTTTAGGGCTGAGCCATAGGTGGATATCTGGCTCTAAAAGTTCTATGTTTTCTTGTGCAGGATCATTAGTTGTATGTGTGCCTTCACTATTGTATATCAGTTCAATCCCATAAGTAAGATCAAAAACCTTAAGAGACTTATTAAATGAAACCACTTTATCTATTAAAATTTTTTCAAAGGGTATCTGTGATAAGAAGTAAAGATTTGCTTCAGAGAGATCTCTAATATTTTGTGGAGTAAAATCAAATGTATGTGGGTCAGAACCTGAAGTAAGTAAAGATTTTACTGTATATTCCTGTGGAACAAGGTTGTCTATTATAAACCTGTAAGGTTCCATCGATGTGTATATAAGTTTATTATGATAATTAAGTTTTACATCCCCTGAGGTTTTATCTTCTTCTTTACAGCTTAAGGAAAAAACAAACAGGATGATAAGAACAAAGATAAAAAAAGATCTAATTCTTACCTTTTTATTTTGATTTATCATACTTTTCACCTCTATTATCAAGATCAGTGTTCTCGAAGGTACATTTTATATAGTTGGCTCCACAATCTGGACACCTTGCTATCGTATGATTTAGTAAAAAGTTAGAAAAGTGTTCTTTTTGTTGTTTTGTGAGCACTCCAGTGCCATTGCAAAACGGACATTGCTCTTCTATAGCAGCTTCTATAGCATTTCTAATAAAGTTAGATCTATCGGGAAGATCTTTTATCTTCTCATAAAGATTTTCATCAAGTTTAAAGGAAACTATGTTATCTTTACTCTTTTTTTGTTTCATACCCCTTCCTTTTTCTTTACTTAATGGCTCTCCTGCAAAAAGGTAGTTTTTAACAAATTTTCCTCGCTTGTCAAAAATAAGTGCGGGTAAACCTGTAAAAAATAAGCGTATTATTTTGTATTTTTAATTCACTTTTCAATGAACGGATTTAAAGTAATACAAAGTATTACAATTGTCAATAAATTTTCTTCGCAATTTTTAAACTTTGTGAAATAAACCAATGACTAGAGAGATTCTAGCTTGCTACAGTTGAGTTATCTAAGAGAGATCTGATGGTTACCCAGGATATAATAGTTTCTTCTAATAAATGGATCACTCTGTTTTTCCAGTGACTTTTTTAAGGATTGTCCTATAGTATCACCTTTTAAAAGATTGATATAAAAATCTTTAGAAACTTCTTTTGCGGCATTTTGTGGGACAACCCAGTGAGTTCCTATTATATTTTTGACACCACTATTTATAAATTCTGAAAAAAGGCTATTATCCCAGTCAATCTGAATGTTGAGCGAATAGCATGCGTTTAAGAAAAGTACTGGAGCTACAGCTTTGTTTTTATAATCATCTTTCGTAATTATATAGTAATCTTTTTCAAGTTCTTCCCTGCTTTTACCGGATTGCAATGCAAGTTCAAATTCAGAAATACTCAGCTCTTTGTTTGTTTTTACCATATCGACATCACCTCCAAAGAGCTCAGGTTTGTCAAAAGCATATTTTTCTTTTTCTAAAAGTAAACCCTGTTGACCATCTTCAAGTATAGTGCCATGACAAATAATATGAGCTATATCCGCATTTTTCAAGCTTTCTATAAACTCTTTTTTATCAGGCAAATATAGGTCAACAAAGTCTATATCATTTCTTTTACTGAAAAAAGCTTTAAGTTCTTTATACTGTGTATACATATTTTTATTGTAGTTTGTATTTTCACTGCAACCGCAAATAAGAAGAATCTTAACCTTCTTCTGCTTTTCAACGATACTTTGAGCTAAATCATTCTGTCCAAATAGCTTTTCTGCAGGTATCGATCTTGTAATAATAATGTCATCAGAGTCTTCTTCAGAAAAAAGACTGGATTTATAAATCTGGCTATTAACCGAAGGATTATCTTTTATCGAAATGTTTTCATCCCTATTTTCATTATAAACATCACCTTTAGGTCTATTAAATATAAATTCAAAAGGAAATTGCCAGTTTTTTTCATCCATGGATATTACTATCATACTGCAATTTTTTCTTATAATATCTATAGCATCAAGACAGTTTTTATCGAGACATTCACGGATTGCCTTTTCTATTTTATAGTATTGATCTTGTATAAGAAGGCTACCATTTTTCTTTCTTGCATAATATTCAAGAGAGTCCGAGTACTCTTTAAATATTTCAATAATCTGATTTCTTTTTGTTTTATCAAAACGAAAACTGCTGTTTAATGTTCTTCCTTCATAGAGCAATGTAAGGTTTTCCTGGTTTATTGTTATAAGCGGATAATCTTGAAGTGAAACATAGGTTATCGATCTATTTGGCAATTCTATCAAAATTTTTTCGGTTCCTGGATTTTTTTCCCATTGCTTATCGTAATTTTTTGAATCAACATTGATATAGCTAATGGTTAAAGAATTTTCTCTTGCATAGTTGTATGATACGGCAGAATTTATTTTTTTTCCGCCGGTAATGTCTATTATAATGTTTTCAGGCTTAAATGTTTCGAGATTTTTCTTGATTATTGCATCAAGTTTGCTTTTAAATACTTCGATATTTATATATTCGGATTCACTTAAAATATCTTCTTCGATAGTAAACTGAGGAAAGTTATCGTATCTTTTTTTAAGTTTATCTGGAAGATCTGGTAAAATCTCATATTTAAAAAACTTAGTAAACCTGTCATAGTTCTCTTCATAAACCGATTTTGCTTCTTTAGAAAATATAAAGTGAACTTTTTTGGGGTTTAGCAGGTAAAGAAGAAGAAATGTAGGTCCAATCATTGTTGATGGAGTATGAATAAGAAACTTAAAGTTTGCTATATTTTCATCTGACATAAGATATTTATTTAAAGCTCTATATGATTCGATAGCAAAAATTTTCCTATCAAATTGATATCCATTTTTATTAGTTAAATTTTTACCAGAAGGCATATATAAACCCCTTATTGATACTCATTTTTTTGCAATAATTTTAGCTCATCCAATGAATATATATTTGTTTAATAAAACAGGCTTTGTTCTTTTTATTTTTTTGACTGTTGTACTTTATAATATAGTGTCGTCAAGTTTATTCCCGGACTTTTAACATTCAACTGTAATATAAAAGTCTTTTTCCAGGACTTTAGACTTTGGACTTTGGATTTTAGCATATTTACGTTATAAATTATATACTAGGATTTAAAAATATAAAGAAAATAATAAAATCCTGCAAAAATTCAATTTTATTGAAATTACGTTCATATGGTATATAATCAAGTTGCAAGAGGTTAAAATATCTGTTATGGACAAAAGCAATATTATAGATGATTCTGTCTTTTTTAAACTTGTTGAAAAATTGAAAAACTCACAGCAGTTAAACAAATTCGAAGAAGAGCAGTTCAACGATTACTTCATTTCAATTATTAAAAAAGATATTTTAAGGTTATTGAAATATATTAATAAATATGATGGTGGTAATTTT
>JAAYUW010000050.1 GCA_012517545.1 Exilispira sp. | reverse complement strand
AAGCGCAAGTATATCTTTTAAAAGTTGCTCAAATGGTATAGAATTTATTTCACTCTTATCGTTAAATTTTCCAGTATACTTTTTTATTGCTGACTCAATATCATTTTTAGAAAATCCCATTGAAGTAAGCCCTTCCATTACTTCATTTAATATAGAGATAGGTCTGGTTCCAAGGTTACCAAGCTTACCTGTAAGCTCAAGAATAAGTTTTGAAGCCTGTTTTTGTCCAATTCCCCTTACTCTGGTAAAAGGTGTAATATCCTGTGCTTCTATTGCTTCAATATAAGTCGCTGGAGTACCAAAATTAAATATCTCCAGCGCTTTTTTGGGACCTATCCCTTCAACCTGTATAAATTTTAAGAAAAGTTCCTTTTCCTGCTCATCTGCAAATCCATATAGAGAAAGCTCATCTTCTTTCACATGAAGGTATTGATAAAGTTTAATTTTATCACCCTCTGAAAAAATAGATAAGGCTTGAAATGTATTCAAAGATATTCGGCAAAAAAAACCAATTCCATTAACATCTATAATACATTTGCCTATTGACAGCTCAGCTAATTTGCCTTCAATATATGAAAACATTATTGGTCCTTAATTGAATTCTTTAAAATATCCTTGAAATTCTTCTCAATTTAATTGAAAAAAAATTCTATTCATGTTTTGATCTTTTTCTATTGAAAGATCTTGATCTTCAAAAAGTCAATAAATACGAAGTATGGTTTTAAAATGGTATGTTATAATGTTTTATAAGATGAGTTATTCCACAGGCTATAGCATCAGCAGCATCATCTGGTTTAGGGATATCTTTTAAGGAAAAGAATCTTTGAACCATCTGCTGAACTTGCTTTTTAGTAGCTTTGCCGTATGAAGTTATTGCAAGTTTAATCTCAAGAGGTGTATATTGATAAATAGGAATATTATTTGAAGTGCAAATATAGATTATGGCTCCCCGGATTTCAGCAACATGTATGCCTGTAGTAATATTTCTGATAAAGTATATCTGTTCTATAGAAATTTCATCAGGTTTATATTTATCAATCAATGAACTAAATGATCTGGCAATTTCAAGAAGTCGAGATTCAAAATTACCTTTTGATGTAGTGATAGTCCCATAGGATAATAAATCAGTAGAATAACTTTTTAAATCTGCTTCAATAATGGAAAATCCGAAAATAGCATAACCAGGGTCTATACTTAATATTTTCACTATAACCCTTTAAATATTAATAAGCTACAATAATAGCTTGAAAAGAATACCAAGTAACATAATTGTAATTCCAGAGCATAGAAAAATAGACCAGATCTAGAACATTACACCTTAGAAAATAAGAGCAAGAATTCTAATCAAAAAAAAATCAAATTTCAAAACCCGAAAGTATAAATTTTCAGAAATAAAGAAAATATTTTACAAAGAATGCTTTAGGACATTTGCTCATATTTTTCAACAACAGCATCATCTATCTCTGCATTGTCGTAAGTTTCCTGAACATCCTCATTCTCATCAAGAACATCAAGCATTTTAAGCATTCGAATTGCCTCATTTTCAGTAAGCTTTACCGTATTATCAGGAACCATAGTTGATTCAGCAGAAATATAGGAAATATTTTTCTTTTCAAGAATCTCTTTAATCTTTTCAACTTCATTTGGATCTACATATATTTCCCATACATCATCTTTTAAAGAGTAATCATCTGCATTTAGCTCCAGGGCAAGGTTGGCTAATTCATCTTCTGAAAATTTATCTTTTTCAAGAGTTATAACTCCTTTATGTTTAAACATCCAACCAACACAACCATTTTCACCAAGATTACCACCATATTTTGAGAGAGTTGTTCTTATTGCAGAAGCAGTTCGGTTCTTGTTATCAGTCAGAGTTTTAATCATAATAGCAACACCAGCTGGACCATAACCCTCATAATAAATCTCTTCGTATGTCTCACCTTGAATCTCACCTGTTCCTTTCTTAATAGCTTTATCTATATTATCTTTTGGCATATTGGCAACTCGTGCTTTAGATATTATAGCTCTAAGCCGAGGATTGGAGTTAGGATCACCACCACCAATCCTTGCAGCAACTTCTATTTCTCGAATCAACTTGGTAAACGTCTTGCCTCTTTGGGCATCAATAGCTCCCTTTTTATGTTTTATATTTGACCACTTATTATGACCTGACATTATTTTTCCTCCTGAATAAAGATATATCAAAAAAAAACTCTTTTTGCAATAGTAACAGTAGAATTATTTTATATTTTTTAATTTTTTTATTTGCATTTTTTAGATAAAAAGGTCATAAAATAGATTTTTGGGTGAAATTCTAAAGTTAAAACTCTAAAACCAGAGGAGCAATTTGCCGAAAGAACCTGTATTATGTAGCCTGTTTGAAAATATTTTTATCCAGTATAATCCATAACCCAAGAATTATAAGCAAAACTGGCCAGAATGTCAGAACTTTAAAAGCTACAAAAAATAGGCATAGAGAGACTATAAGCAAAATAAAGGCACCTGCAAGAAAACTTTTTTGTTTTCCAAGAAAGGTTGCTACAAAAAATGAAATACTCACCATTAATATGTATGATGGCCATAATTTATTATGATTTTGCCAATTTGTAAAAATATTATATATAAAAAATAATGAAGAAAGAATAAGCATCGTTGCAGGAATATAAAGATCTGGATTTGTTTTCCCAGCCATAATAAAAAAGAAAATACCCAGAACAAGAATAGAATAAGGCCATAGTTCGATTTTCCAGTTGTACATATAGCTTAGAAGAAGTAATACTCCCAATATTAGAAGGATTATTCCTAAAATTTGACGAAACATTGCTACCTCCTCCTTTATAAAATAATTTTCACAAAAACTAACTTATAACTTATTTGATACGCCAATTTATATAATAAAAAAAGGCTCTTCACTATTTTATATGGGACAACAGTCTGAAGTCAAAAATCCAGGAAAAGGAAACAACAACTATAAGTTGTTTATAAATTAATATTAAATTTTACACATCAATATTAGTTTTTTTAGCAAATTTACCCACCCATTTTAGAGAAGTGATTTAAACAACAACTCAACAATACTCTTAATAGGTTACTTATCCTCAGGGTATGCCTTACCTTTATTTTTATGATAAAACGGAGTAAATATAACCCATATGCCTGCAAGAATAAGGATAACTGGCCAGAATTTTAACAAATTACAGGATATGAAAAACAATCCGACTGTTATCAAAAGTAGAATATTAGCTGGTAAAATAAGATCTTTTTCTTTACCAAAAAAACTGGTTAAATAGAATGTTAAGCTCACAGTAAGTGTATATATGGGCCATAGATAATGATGATATTCCCAATCTGTATAAACATTGAAAAAGAAAAATATCCCAAGAAAAAGTAAAATAAAACCAGGAATATATAGACCGTAGTTTTCTTTTGTGGCACCAAATATAAAGAGGATACCAGGAACAACCAACGCTAAAGGCCAGAGCTCAAGATTAAGATTTAAAAAGTAGTTTAATAATAAAAAAATACCAACAATGACAAGTAAAATACCGAAAACATATCTGTTCATAAAATATCCTTTGTTTTTAATTTACAGCATTCTATTTATGCTATCACGCTGGGCTACTCTAACCTTACTCTTGATAACAAAGAAAAGAATAATAACCAGAGGAATAATGGCTAAACCATAAAAAATCTTTATAAATATTATATAATCATAAAGCCCATGCAAGAAACTGGCTACTATAAGCCCACCTAATAGATATAGGTTTCTTTTGCTTCCTTTTCTTTGAAACTTAGCAAGTCCAATATTGTAACCCATAATACCAGAAAACAAAGCGTGAGCAGGCACTGATAAAAAAGCACGAATTATCCCGACACTAAAACCACCTGACAATACATAAAAAATATTTTCAAAAGTTGCAAAACCCAGTGCAACAGCAACAGTATAAACTATACCATCCATCACCTCGTTAAAACTCTTCCAGCGATATGGACCAAAGATTGTGCAAAGATATTTTGAAAATTCTTCAGATATGCCAATTATTATAAAAGCATTGATTATCGGAACATATACACCTGAAACATAAGGCATGATTAAAGAATCACCAAGCGTTTCAAGAATAATTGCTATAATAGCAGCAAGAAAACCCAGAAAAAAAGAAGTAACAATTTTTTTCATAGGTTCTGGTTCATATTTATCCAGAAAATAAAAGTAAAGTGTAATAAAAACACCTGGAGCAATTGCTATAGCTAATAAACCCCATATCATCTAAAAACTCCAATTTTTAAGAATACTTGAAAGCTATTTATCCAATAAAATTAATAGGCTCTTCCCTTCTTTGTTTTTGCAGGATTTACTAAATCATTATACAGCATAAAACTATTAAATATCTCCTATTTGAGAATATATAGTAGGTTACTTTATAAATTATACTACGATTTTATATATCAACTGCTTTTTTTAGCGAATTTAGAAGAAGACATGTTTAGCAAAGGGTAGATTACTATAAAAACATTAAGTAACAGACATATAAATTCACGTATATTATTATATATTTTTTCATTATTGCAATAAAATATTATCAGAAAAAGGTATTTTTTTGATCTTTTACAGTCTTTCAACTTAAGGATAATTTGGAATAAAACAAAGCTAATAAGATAAAAAATACAGTCACAAACTTAAAGTGCTAGAAATAAACTTTAAAATATAAAAATCAAAAGTTAAAAGCTTGAAAATCATTGCAACGGGCCTGGGACTTTAATAGCTACAAGAAAATATATAGATAATGTAAAAAATATATTAAACAAGAACTTAATTAATGGAAATGGTAAAAAAAACCTTGAAAACTTGTAAAGATAATTTAGAACAAATTTTAATAGTTAAGATAGAAAGTATAGGTCACTCCAATACCTACTTTAAAACCATTCATAACTATACCAACTCCCTGAACAATAAGATTTGCAATTATTTCTTGAATGAAGTTCAGACCTTCATCATTTATATCAATCATTTTCATTGCTGTTATATAGAATCCAAAAAAAAGATGAAGATTCCAGGCACCAGCTTGAGTCTCAGTTTGAATAAGATCAGCTCTTATAGCTACCCATGGGAGCAACTCCCCTTGTTCTATGGTAATCATATCTGGCAATGTTGTGGGGATAATATTATATCCAACTCCTCCCTCAAGATACAGTCTTCTTATAGCAAATCTTAAATAAGCTGAGATGTATAGATCCTGGTTTGTAATACTGTAATAAAGGTTAGTTCCAAGACCAAGACCGAACCATCCACTAAAATAGTATAGATAGGTAAGATCAAGACTTATATTCCATGACATCATAGAAAAGAGAAGATTGGGACCCACAATCAAGTAATTTCCTTTTAAACTTTCCTGGGCAAGAATGTTACTATCAAAAAAAAAGCACAGGAAAAGTACAAGTATAAGAAGCATCAAGCTTTCTTTTAATAATTTTTTCATTTTTCCTCCTATAAAATCATAACAATTCAATCAGCATAATTTCAAATTATAAATAGCATAAATTAGAAAAGAAAACAATCTGTGAATTTAATCCGATCCATATCTTTAGTAACTAATTTTATTGTTTGAAAATTTATTTTATCTCACCCTTTTGTACATAAGTATCATTTAGTCTCATTATGTTATCAGGTTTTGCAGGTATTCCACAGTTCAAATCGGAAAGTTTTATATATTTTATAAGATAGTATGATAGAGTATCCTTTTGAGGTATCCTTATAAGAAGTTTTATGGAAGAACCATAAGGAGTGACTCCTTTTAATATCCTCTTCTGATCAGCACTATAGTTATATTTCGAATCAATAGAAACAAAACTATCTGCTGGAAGGTAAATATACCATATTGGAGCCTTTATTTCCAGAAGATACTGCTTATACTTTTTTGTTTCAGGTTTTAAACTAATTTTTATCATATTAATTTCAGGAAGTTTAATATTTGATAAATCTTCTATAGCATAAACATTATCTAATTTTTTTTGTCTCCCCAGTGAAATTATTGATTTATGCCATGGAGATTTTGAATATTTAACTTCTCGGGTAGGTATTTCTATCGAAACACGCATATCATTGTTGTTTTTTATAACAGTAATGCTACTTGGCATTGGATTTTGTTCAGTAAAATTAATATTGCTCTGAATCAAAATCAGCAGGGCAAACAGGATAATAATAATAATAACAAGAGTAAACTTTTTATCAGAAATGTTTATCTTTTCAAACATAGATATAAAAAATATTGGAATACAAAGAAGTCCGAAAACAGATATAAAGACATAGTTTAGACCAAGAGCAAGGTATATAAGATAAGAGATAGGAATACCAACAGTTAAAGGAATCAACATCAAGATTGATAAAAATGGTAAGTCTTTTCCATGTTTTGATTTATTTTTTTTAGTCTGATAAATTTCAATTATTCTTATAAGAATTAACAATATTAAAAGGTAAAACCCAAGAAAAGCGGTAAGAATGGATAATCCCCTCATAAATTTCAAAAGCAAAAAGGAAACCAAATTTGCAAAAATTAAGTTTGAAAGTAAAAATGCTTTAGCATCGATTTTTTTAAATAAAAAAACAAAGACAGAAGTCACACCCAAAATTCCAAAACAAACAGGGAACAAATAATAATAAAGCTCATTATAAGGATTCGAAGTAAAGGCTTTGATAGATGGAAAAAGCATAATCACTAAGAGTTTACCAAGATAAGCTATTAAAGGGAATAAAATATATACAATAACAGTCTGTAAAAGTGAAATAGCGAAATCTCGAACTCTCATAATTTTTTTTATAAGGTAATAAATCAAAACAAAAATAGCTATACTGGATAAAAAAGATAAAATAAATATATAAGAAACTTTACTTAAACTTATAATCCTGCCAAATATTGAAAAATATACAAAAGGACCAACTTCCTTTTTTTTACTTTCAAAAGTTTCGTTATATTCAGAATTATCAGTAAATTTAAAGTTTGAAAATGCTCTTAAAAAATTATAAATTTTAAAAGATTGTTGAATAATAAGACCTTTGCCAAGATTTTCCAGATTATCAACCTCATTATGATAGGATACGGAATTTCCTATTGAGGCAAAATTTAATCCATCAACACCAGCTTGCTCAAAAAATGTGTAATCTGTGTTGTTTGGCATAATTTTGTATATATCATTCGCAAATGAGTACGAAACAACATGTTTGTCAAATCTTGAGTATTGCCTTATGATATCTACTTTATTACAACTTGACTGAAAGAGAATAGACATACCCGAGTTGCCTCTGGCTTCAAGATTTATTATTGCACCTATCTTCTTTTCATCAAAATTATTTTCGGTAAAAAACTTACTCCCAAGCAAGCCAAGTTCTTCACCATCAGTAAATAAAAATAAAATGGGGTTTTTTAGCTTAAAACCTTTTGTTACTTGCTTTGAAATATATTGAAAATTTGCCAGAGAGGCTGCAACAGCTAATGAGTCATCAGCTGCCCCATATCCTGTGGGAACTGAATCGTAATGACAAACTACAAAAATAGTTTTTTGATTTTCCTCTATTGAAAAGCCTTCGTTTGACGATGTATTTGAAGGAATTATGGTATATATGTTCTGAAGATAACTAAATATCAATTTATCTGAATTAAAAACTTTACTGGTATCAAAAAGTAATGAACCATTTTGTATAATGGGCTTATAGCCTTCATTTTTTATGGTTTTAATAATATATTCTTTTACTTTATAAATCTGCTCACTACCGGTTGGATGAGGTTCATTTGCGATATTTTCCAGGTGAGATAAAGTTGCTTTATAAATATTTTTAAAATCTTCATCTTCCAGATTTTTATTGGATGATGAAGTATTAGAATTAGAATTTATCTTTTCATATCGAAAAAGTTGATAAGAAGCTAAAAGAACCACTAAAATAAATACCACACATGCCAAAATCCAGTAAGGATTTAATTTGAAGTTAGTTTTCACCGCTGCAACCTATTGAAAATATTTTATAACCATAATAATATTATTAGATTAAAAATTACCAGGCTGTTTATTCAAGCATCATAAATTGAAAATTGTTTTTAAATCTATTTCCAGAATTTTTTTATTCGTTCTCCCAGTTGCTTTCTATATTGATTCCAATCTTTGATCGGATTTTGTGCAATCCCTTCTTCACAGGCTGCCTTTGCAACCGCAAAAGCCTCATATTGTATGACTCTATGATCAAAAGGTTTCGGAACTATATAATCTGGACCGAATGAAAACTTCTTTCCACCATAAGCCTTTGAAACTTCTGAAGGAACTGGTAATTTTGCAAGTTCGGCAAGAGCGTAAGACGCTGCTATTTTCATCCTATCAGTTATCTTTTTTGCTCTAACATCAAGAGCTCCTCTAAATATGAATGGAAAGCCGAGGACATTGTTTATCTGATTTGGATAATCTGAACGACCAGTTGCCATTATTATGTCTTTTCTAGCATCTATGGCATCTTCATATGAAATTTCAGGATCAGGATTTGCCATAGCAAAAACTATCGGATTTTTAGCCATAGATTTGATCATATCTTTTGTAACACAACCTTTAACAGAGACTCCAACAAAGAGATCTGCGTCTTTGATGGCTTCCTCTAAAGTTCTACTACTGGTTTTTGCAGCAAACTCTACTTTCTCTTCACTCATTCCGTCTTTTCTTCCATCATATATTACACCTTTGCTATCACACATAATTATCTGCTCTTTGGATAATCCAAGTTTCATAAAATGTTTTGCACAGGCTATACCAGCAGCTCCTGCACCATTGAAAACAACTTTGATATTGTTCATCTTCTTTCCAGTAATCTCAAGAGCATTTAATAGCCCGGCTGCAGAAATTATAGCTGTTCCATGCTGATCATCATGAAATATTGGGATACTGCAAGTTTCAATCAACTTTTGTTCGACATGAAAGCACTCAGGAGCCTTGATATCTTCAAGGTTTACACCTCCAAAAGATGGGGAAATAAGTTGAACTATTTCGATTATTTTTTCTGGATCATGAGTATTTATTTCAATATCAAAAACATCTATATCTGCAAATCTTTTGAATAAGACTCCTTTCCCTTCCATAACAGGTTTACTGGCAAGAGCGCCTCTATCTCCAAGACCAAGTATAGCGGTTCCATTTGATACAACAGCAACGAGATTACCTTTGTTTGTATAGGAATATGCGAGATTTTGATCTTTTTCTATTTCAAGAACTGGTGCAGCAACTCCAGGAGTATATGCTAAAGAAAGATCCCTGGCTGTTTTGCATGGTTTTGTCAAAAGAGTTGCTATTTTCCCTGGTTGTCCACCTGAATGATATTCTAAAGCCTCTTTTTTTAGATCCAGAATTTTCTGATTTTTCACAATTTTGCCTCTGCCTTAAATTTATTTCATCTTTAAAATTTTACAAATTATTGAAAATTAAAAATCAAAGTTATAGTCTTTCAAATCATATTTTTCTATAAGCTGCTTTATCTGCTTTTGTAAAACAGGATCTACAGGGACACCTCTTTCTTTTCTATAAAGATAAGCCTCGTACTCCTTTTCTCCAGCTGTCCATATCTTAGAATGCCCTGGCATTTTTTTTGAATTACGAACCTTCCGCATGATATCACCAGCCATCTTTTTAAATGAAGCAAGTTCCACAAAGTTTTCAATATTTATAGCTATAAAAAAATGACCAAGCTTGTATGGTATCTTATTTCCTTTCTCATCATAACCTAGAAGCTGTTTCATAAAAGCTCCCTGTGCTAAAGCAGCTGAAAGAACCTCGACCACCAGAGCATAGCCATAACCTTTGTATCCAGCAGTTTCCTCACCTATCCCACCTAGTGGTGTTAAGGCTGCTTTCCCTTTAACAAGATCGTCAAGAACAACAACAGGATCAGTCTTTGATTCACCATTTTCATCAATGACCCAGCCTTTTGGCATCTGTTTACCAAGTCTTGCGTAAACTTCAATCTTTCCTCTCTGGGTTATAGATGTAGCACAATCTATGCAGAAAGGAAAAGGTTCATCGGTAGGAAAACCAAAAGTCAAAGGGTTTGTTCCCATCATATTTTCAACTCCAAAAGTTGGAGCTATGGAAGGTCTTGCATTTGTCCCGGTTATACCTATCATGCCTTCATTAGCTGCCATTAGAGCATAGTAACCAGCGATTCCGTAATGATTTGAGTTCCTTGCTGCGACCATGCCCAAACCATACTTTTTAGCCTTGTTAATTGCTATCTTCATAGATCTATATCCGACTACTTGTCCCATTCCATTATGTCCATCAACAACTGCTGTAGTGGGAGATTCTCTTATTATTTCAAAAGTTGTTTTTGGATTTATTATTCCATCAAGAATCCTATCGATATAAATAGGTTTGAATCGGCCAATTCCATGTGAGTCTATCCCTCTTTTGTCCGAAGTAATAAGGACATCTGCACATATTTTTGCATCTTCAACAGGAACACCAACTTTAGTAAATACTTCAATCATGAATTTTTCCAGAGTTTCAAAAGGGATCCATACACAATCTTTGTAAAGTTCTTCGATGTTCATAAAATCTCCTGAATATTTATTGCTATTTTTCTATTTACTGTAACTGATTTATTTGCTTCTTCAATTTATCTTTTAAAAATTCTACTTTAAACTTTTCTATGGATCTTCTGGTTATTCCGCGGGATGGAAGCAAAGGTGGTGAATGTGGTGGTTGGTAACTCTTTTTATTTTACTTTTTAATCAACCAGAGGCTATGGAAACTTTCAAAAGTTGAAAGAGACTTTATAAATCTTGAGCCTTTATAATATATCCGCTAATTTTTACATATAATTCTTTCTTAAATATTACCACAGAAAAAAAGAAAATCGAAAAAATAAAGATCTTTTTTGAAATTTTTCTCTAAATTTGCACTTTTGTTTATGAAGGTATTTCCTTTTTATAATTTCTTGCTATTTTTGGCTTAAGTAGATAGTCTATTAATTGTGAATTGTTTTTTTCTCTTATTAATTTCATGTCATTGACTTTAGACCTGTGACTTTCTACTGTTGCATTTCTGGCTTTGGACTTTTGAACTTTTAAAACATGCATGTCCTATTTTGAGAGGTTTTAATAAAACAATGTTTAGATAAACCTCTGGTTTATAAAAGAAAAATTAATGACACTCCTGAAATCAGGTATAAATTAAAAAAAATATTTAATAGATAGATGAAAAAGAACCATAAATGGCGCTTTTGAAATAAGATATAAATTTAAAAAAACTATCTAACAAATAGATGAAAAAGAGTCATTAATTTTATAAAAAAAGTTAGTTTAAAAAAATTACTTTAAGGGGTAAAAATGAACGACACTGTTATTGTTAATTTGTCCAATCGACATATCCACCTTTGTGCTGAGGATCTTGAAATCCTTTTTGGTAAGGGTTATCAACTTAAAAAAGCAAAAGATCTATTGCAGCCAGGGCAATTTGCCGCTGAAGAAAGCGTAAAGCTTGTGGGACCTAAAGGAGAATTCTCAAAAGTTAGAATACTTGGACCTTTAAGAGATAAAACACAGTGTGAGATTATGTATTCTGACTCTTTTATACTCGGGATAACTCCTCCAAAAGTTAAAGAATCTGGTGACTTGGACGGTTCAAGTGGGTTCACAATAGTTGGTCCAGCTGGTTCTCTCAATAAAAAAGAAGGACTTATCATAGCTAAAAGACATATACACCTTGATCCAAAGACAGCTGAGAAGATGGGTCTCAAAGATAAAGAGATAGTCAGTATAGAAGCTGGTGCGAATGAACGACGGATAATATTTAAAGATGTTGTTATAAGAGTTAAAGACTCCTTTCTGCCAGAATGCCATATTGATTTTGACGAGGGAAGTGCAGGAAGCATAAAAAATGGTGATCTAGTAAGAATTATTAAATAATTGCCTTTTTCTATATTAAAATTACATTACTTTATATGGCTGATTTGCATTTTATCGCATTTGGAGTATAGAAAATTTTAATCTTAAGTTATTCAAAATTTTGATTTAATTTTTAAAATGACCTGCAGATGCAGGCCATTTTTTTTGCTATTCACGTTTTTGTGAGTGTTTATAGCAATCCAAAATCAAAAGTATAGGGTTAAATTAGAAAATATTTCTTCTATACTTTTAAAAACCAATAACTTTTTCATCTTTAAATCAAAAAAGTAATTAAAATAATAGTTCAAGTGTATTAAAATCCTGAAAAAAAATTATCTCTTAGATATTTGACATTATAACATTATAATCCTTATATTATTATTAGAACGTTTTAGAATATTTTTAGATACAGTTTTTT
>JAAYUW010000049.1 GCA_012517545.1 Exilispira sp. | reverse complement strand
CGCCATCTCTTCTGTTTGCCTGCTAAAAATAGAAAAAGCGACAATTTGAGCCTTTACCTTCAATACTACAAGTCCAAGATCAAGATCTTTAACGTACTTACATATTTTTTCAAGGATTTGAAGCTCGATTTGCATTGTTGCATCAACATCCTCTTTATTGTTCAACCATCTTTTTGCAAGTTCAACGCAGCTTCTAAAGTTTTCACAATCCATCTTTATTTTTTCAGTTTCAAATGTTTCATATTCTGGATAATTTTTTATGAACTGGGAGATCAGGTTCCTCTTTCCGTGTAGATCCCTCCCTGCAAGATTTGCTAATTTGTCAGTTTTATATATATAGTTAGCGCAGTTTCTATCTTCTATAACATCAAAGTAAAAAGACAAATCAGAGTTCGCAGCGATAAATTCGTTTAAGCAGAAACAGAAGTTTCCACTTTTGCCATAACTTTTAAATATATCTGAAATCCTTTTAAGAAAATCAACATTATATGGTTCACCCACTGGCATAAAGATTAAGTCTTTCACACTATTATAGATAACCAGATGATCTTCAAAGATAAACCACTGATATCTATAAATATCTTCATAAAATACTAGATTTGAAAAATTATAATCGCAATGATTAACTGGATATGTTTTGTAATACTTATAAAAAGTATCTTTATCAGCTATTGAAACTTCCTTTAGCTCTGTTTTCCGTTCCATTTTACCTCATCTTTAAGTATTTTTTTTTATTTAGAACATAATGATTAAAAATTTTAAAACATGATCTTAAAATCCTAAAATTAGAACATTCCTATTGAATTGTAAGATTCTTTGCCTTACTGATTCTTTTTAGCGAAAAGGTAGACTGCTCAAACTTTTCATTGATAAGCGAAGTTTTTAAGTTAACAATCTTATTAATAAAATCTCATAAAATAATTAAAATCTTTTATCAAGAATATTAAAATTAAAATCTTCTATCAAGAATCTTAAAGTTAAAATCTTATGAAACCATTAATAGCGCTCCTGAAATAAAATATGAATTTAAAAAAAAAACTATCTGATAGACATATGCAGGAGAGCCATTTATCAAATTTTGTTCAATTTTCTTTTTTTAGAATAAATGGTGTATAGTTCTCCATCTTTTCAAAGTTTGCAAGTTCATAGAACTTTTCAGTTCCTGGAGCCCCTATTAAACCAATCCATGATATCCCTCTTTTGAGAAGAAAAGTTTTTATATGTGATAAAATAAAAAGACCTATTCCTTTTCCTCTAAATTCTTTTTTTACAGTAACATCCTGTATATAAGCATCACTGACTCCATCAGATAAACATCTTGCCATAGCAACTATTTCATCTTTTTTTAAAACGACAAAGAAAGCATAACTTCCTTTTATAATCTTATCGATAAGGGAAATATCATCCGTTTCATCAAAAAAATCTGCCTGTTGATAAAGATTAAGTATCTGTAATCTTTGAGATCTGTTGACTTTCCTGATCTTTTTAACTGTTAGATCTTCCAAATAATCTCTCCTGTTTTCATTTTGTAATTTATTTTGGAGCATCCAGCTAATGCATACTTCTTAGTCTCCTTGCAGTATTTTTTATATGGCTTAGCTCTATAAACTGAAGAAGAGTGAGAAGACAATTTGCCAGATGAACCTTTATTTTAAGCAAAAGCCAAAAAATAAGTATCTCGTAAAAATAAAGCAAAAAAATATTTATTTTTAAGGTCATCACCGCTTATAAAACAACAACTATGAAAAATATAAAATAGTTAAAATTAATTACAAAGAAAATTTAAACATTGAATCTTAAGCTGGTATGTTACCAATTTTGTCATTTATTCAAAGAATTGGAATTAATAAAGCTATTCTTGAAGGAGAACTTTTTTCACGAAGTGGATATATAGCTAAAAAAATTTTTAAGATATACAGGAAGAGAGCTATACAGCAGTAAACTATAGAAGAACTAAAAAATTAATTTCACCCATTTTTTCTTTACAGCAAAAGATTTTAATGCAAAAATAATCAAAATAATTTGAAAAAAATCTAAAAATTCACCTTTTTTGCATAAAAGTG